>JAUIKP010000131.1 GCA_030430725.1 Nitrospiria bacterium | reverse complement strand
AGTACCTTTGTGGATTCCAAGTCCGACAGTGTGGCGCCCACACCCGGCACATTCTTAGCCAGCCCGTTTCTCCCCCTATTGAGTTCATCCCCTGCGGGCGCGTTGGGTCATGCCGACACGCCCGCAGGGATCGCGGAAACAGGACATGCTGCTCCGATCCAAGTGGCAACATATGCCACGCCCGTGTTGTTTCAGGCTGGAGATGGCATGCTTTCGGCTTGTCCTTGAATTCTATTGTGGGACTTTTGAATATCCCTCCTGTTTAACTCCTCTCCTCTGAATTAATTTCTCAAGCCGTTCCCTCCATCGTCCTGCCTGGATGTTTTTGCACAGTCATGATTCCTCAAACTTGTCATGTCCGTCGGTTGTTGCCGGAAATCCCTCTTGGTTACGGGTCGGATGGATTTCGCTAAGGACCGGCAGGGATCACGAAGAGGGGTAGGAGTGAGGGAAAGAGGAGAAAGGTGTCATGCAGAACACTGTCATTCGTTCCGGTTTGAGAGAAAAAACACCCAGGCTACTGCCAGTCCGATCACGCAGCTTATCGAGGTTCCGAGGGTGATAATTTGATAAAGTTCATCGATTTGCATGATAGAAACCTTATTACCGATAGAGGGAAGTCTCTAATTGCATTTCTGGTGATCTTTCTGGTTACTTCTCTTTAAAGCAACTGTGATGCCGTTTCGGCGCGAGAGCCATACTGTAAATTGTCATGAATGAATCCAATGGTTTATGAACGAAATAGCCATGCCAATCGCGAATTCGGCATTCAATTCTGTTTGTCTCCCTGAACACGAGGTGGTCATCCTGTCAATTTCCGTTTCTCTTTGATTGAGCGAAGAGAAAGAGTGTGTTGCGAACAGTGCGAAACGTTTGTGTCAGGAGCCTTTCAGCGTACGGATGACTGCACGGACAGGCCGACGGGGATGACGAGGAGGATGGAGATGATCGGGATCATAAGAATAAAGGGTTCTAGACCCTACAGCGCGTATAATTCTGAAAGGAAGGATCCTGATGGGCGCCATGAACGACTGAGGATGACCGGAAGTCCGGGTGGGAGACCTCCTCAACCGAATTGTCATGCTGAGCTGCGCGAAGCATCTGGCTTAGCAATAGGTCGGTCGACCAGGGCACAGATTCTTCGTTGTACTCAACATGACAATTTGACGAGGTCCCAACGGGTTATGGCCTGAACACTGAATGGCTGAATGGTGAAATCGACGTTTGTACTGTTTATTTTCCTCGGTTTGATAGGAAGAACACCCATGCAACCGCCAGCCCGATCACACATGTTATCGATGTTCCGATGACGATGTTTTGGTAAACCTCGTACAGTTGCATGGTAGAAACCTTTTACAATTAAGAGGAAAAGTTTCCTCTTTGGTTCGGTCTTATTGATCTTGTTACTTCTTAGTCAAAGCAACCATGGTGCCGTCGGGCGAAAATTTCATGAGGTGAAAAATTTTGTTTAAAATCAATGAATTATGAGTTTAAAATCCCCATAAATAGGGGTTTCCTATTTCATTGTTTTTGTCTCAGTGGTCACGATGTTGTCACCGTGTCTACGGGTCTTCTTCTTGATGCTGAAGGAGTTCACAATGAAGCCTGATGGAATGGGGAGGGTTCTGGTTCAAGAGGAGGGTGATAGCATGGGGATGTCTTATTTCTCCTGATCTGGCTGTAGGCCAATACCCGTGTCCTTTCTACGTTGGTTATGTGGCATCTCCTTTGGTTTGTTTCGAGTGGATCCCTGCTTACAGCCGGCGGGGATGACAATAAGTGTGAACCGGCCGAGATCACCGGGAAGGGATCAAGGCGTTAAAACGGACAGGAGCGGAAGAGAGATCGTTTTTCTTCGAGAGGCAGAAACCATATCTGGCTAATTGGAGCTGGTGAGCTGACAGCGGGATGGGAAAGACAGCGCTTAATGGAAAGCCCAAAAAACGCTGTGCCAATTCTGGGATCAGTCTCGGAGATGACCGATTAGAGCCAGTTATTGATCAATAGGAACGGTGCCCAATAACTGGGATGTCGATAGATAGGATGGTCGAGCAGAGCTACCTGGGCTTCACGAAGAGCCTGGGCTTTGGAGAGCGATGATTCTTTAAGCCGGACGTAAAATTCATTGATCAGGATCGAGGAAGCCTGGTCATTGATGAACCATAAGCTCGCCAAGGCGCTTCGCGCCCCCGCTTTCACGGCCACTCCGGCCAGGCCCAGTGCGGACTGGTCGTCTCCGGCTGCCGTTTCACAGGCGCTCAATGTTAAGAGATCCAGGGGGACCTTGCGGAATTGAAATAACCCGATAAGTTCTCTGAGATGATCCATGCTCAGTTTTTTGTCATACGTGAGCACGAATGAATTCTTGGGCTCCTTTGCGAATTTTCCATGTGAGGCGATATGAATAATCGTAAAGTTTTCCTCTTTCATATCCTGTTCAAGATTGGGAATGCGGAATTCTTTGTTTAGGAGCGTTTTCCCGCCAAAGAGGTCTTGAAGCTTTTTGACCTCCTTTTGCGTGTTGGGGAGCGGGGAAAATCCCTGCACGCCTTCGGACAATCCAATCGACAACAGATTGACCTGCTCCCGATCCAGGGGATGAGCATCGGTGAGCGTCAGTCCCGGAGTTGTCGCGATGGCATATTTTTGAATGAGGAATTTTTCTCCGTCATGGAGGGGCCCCATGGGAATGGTTCGCAATGGTCCATCCGGGACGAAGACGAGTGTGTGAATCCCGAATTCATTCAGATATGGTTCAAGCGGCCGGATGAGCAGATCATAGAGGGATTGCGCATGAGGCAGATATTGATGGGTGGTCCGTTTTTCCAATAAGGTCCGGAACCGGTGAATTTTTTCCGTCAGGTCACCTTCTTGGACCGGAACGGTGATTTTTTTCATCGTTCCTCCTAGGCTTATCAGCACGGCCATCCGGTCAGGAAAGAGAATCGGATAAATAATCGCCGTGGTGTTGGATACTTTATCGATGGCTTGAATTCTTCCCCGGTTCGCTTCCACGCAATCGTCTTTGAAGTAATCCTGGAGCTCTGCGGCCTTGAAGGCTTCAATGGTATCCCTGGTGTGGAACAAGAGCTCTTCTTTTTCTGTGGCATCTGTCACAGCATCAGCTTGCTGGAGGAACAGGGCAGCGGTTTCAAAAAACAAGGCTCCCAGCGATTCTCGAAACGATGCCGGGTTCTGGGGGAGCCCGACGGACAGTTGCTGACGAATGGGTTGAAGCGTATCGATCGCTCGCTGGTAGGCTGAAATGGCCTCGTCCGTCCGACCCAGACCTTTGAGGTGACGGCCCATGTTCCATTCCCAGCGATAAAGGGCTTCCGGGGCCTGGCCCTTTTGACTCGTCCGAATGGCCAATTGAGTGAGTTGGAGGGCTTCCTCATGGCGAGCCTCTTCTTCATACAATTCACCTAAAAATCCCCACCCATATGATTCATTTTTCCAGTCTCCAATTGCCTTCGCGCTGCCTATGGCTTCCCGAAATGACTCAGCGGCTTGCGTGAACACCGTGGCATGTTCCTCTGTGATCTGGTGGTTAAGGTCCCTTAATCCCATTCCGATGGTAAGCAGGTTTTGAATTTTTTCGTGTGAGTCCGGAAGGTTTCGTGTTTTCTCCAATGCCTGTTGCAGGTGAATTTTTCCGTTGTGCGCGGACTGCTGCCTGATTTCCACCAGGGCCGCATTAATCATGGCTCGAATGGAGAGAGGTTGCAAATCCAGTGAGTCGGCGAGAATGCTGGATTCTGTATACGCTGCAAGAGCTTCCGTGTCGTTCTGGCGAACCGCATGTGCATTCCCCAGATCATTGAGTATGGAAGCCATGAGCGGTCGGTCTTCAATTTCCCTGGAGACCTTCAGCCCCTGTTGAAGAATCTCGAGTGCCGAATCCAGTTCTCCCACATTGAGATGCAAGGTTCCCAATTGGCTGAGTGCCTGGGCCATCAGGCGGGGCTGGGTGGTCTCCTGTGCTGATTGGACGGCTGTGCGAAGGAGTTGTTGGGCCCGTTGGTATTGGCCCATATCGAGGAGGGCTCTCGAGAGATAAATGAGCGCTTGAATATGATTGGGATGATCTCCGAATTTTTCATAGATCTGGGCGGCTTGAGTCCAGGACCGGGCTGCCGGTTCCAACCGGCCCTGCTGATACTGCCGGCTTCCCTCCGCTATCAAATCTTGAGGGGACAGTTCCGCCGCAACTGTACCTGGTATTCCTAACCCGCCGACTCCCAGGATGAAAAACCAAACCATAAGACCATAGCGAGAAAAGTTGGGAAACCCGCAAGTTGGGGACATTGCCGACCCTTTCTCTGAAGTCATCTGCTCATTCAGCATTCCCATTCTAGGAATTGCCGTCAATAAGGTCAAAGCAAAGGTTTCTGATATGGGGGATGAGGGGGGTGGTGGGTCTGGTTGTGAATTTGGGAGTGAAAAGTTTTCACCCTGCACGTCTTGTGTCGTTTGCTTGGCAGGGTGAATTCGTTTCTCTTGATATTGTTCCCATAGTAGACACACAATACACGAGGTAGACAGGTAAGGTACTAGCCGCCTTGTAATTGAGGAATTACGTGAGAGAGGTCTTTCGTGAATTCTCTTGTAAGAGCATTGGGTTCGAAACAATTGTTTCCAGAGGGCAACATTTGGCTTCTGGAATAAAGTTTGCTTTTTATAGCTGTAGTTATGAGAGATCTGAGGAACAATATACCGGGAGGACGGTCCGGACGGAGAGAGGAGGACCATGATGAGCCAGATGATAACACAAGGCAGGTGGGTGGCTGTAATAGGCGTGACCCTTGGTCTAAGTGGTCCAGCTATGGGAGGAACGGAACTTACAGACCAGGTAAGCCGCACACCTATAAAGGATGTCGCGTCTGTAGTCATTGAATCCGGGAAGGATCACGCGCCGGTTTTTCTGGAGGTGACACTCCCTTCTGTTTCTCGTCAGATTGTTCACGTATCTGATGACAAGCAAACGGCTTCCTCCCATGAGGCAAGGGTGTATCAACCTCCACAACGGGGGGCTCCGGGAGGACGGGTTGGTGGAGGCACCAGAGGTCCTAAGACCGACCTGCCGTTTCTATGGGCCCTGGTTCCGGATCACGTAGGATTATCGAGTGAGGTGCAGCCACGATTGGTGTGGTATTTATCAGAGCCGACCTCTTACCCCTTGGAATTTACTCTCATTGATGAAACAGGGGTGATCCCGATTATTGAGGAACAGCTTTCCTCTCCCACCGAATCCGGGATTCACATCATTCAGTTGGCTGATTACGATCTGAAACTGGAGAAAGGACAAACCTATCAATGGTTTGTGACTCTGATCTCTGATCCCGAGCATCGATCGGCAGATATTATTGGGGGAGGAATGATTGAGGTGGGTGATGTTCCGGCCTCGCTGACAGAGGAATTGAGGGACGCCAATCCGGTTGAAGCGACGAGGTTATGGGGGCAAGCCGGATTTTGGTATGACGCCATAGGCGTGATTTCCACCAACATTCAATCTCATCCGTCAGATGCCGATATGCATAATGTGCGGGCGTCGTTGCTTGAAGATGTTGATTTGGATATGCCGGCGCAGGTGGATCGCCGGCATGGATTATGACTGCGGCTTTTTGAAAGTGGGAATTGGAGGTGTTTATGGGCAAGTCCATGAAGGTCTTGTCTGGGCGGGTGTTGACAGGACCAGAAATTTCCCCCAGTCCGTGATGCCCGTGCGATATTGAGCCTGGGCCTTCTGTCCTAGGGGGGGGCAGGCTCACTCTCCCCCTTTCATCGTACCCGCGGTTATGGAACCTGTCCCCGTCACAACGGCGGGGACAGGTTTTTTTATTTCCGTCCGTTGTCTCCCGCTCGACTTTTCTCTGACGAATTTTCACGCTTCTCTCAGACCGGATTTCTCACCGTATTTTAACTACGGATCCCTACAGAGCCAGGCAGGTTTGGCGATACCCCGTTTCTTTCATCCGAATTAAGTTTCTTCGTATCGGGCCGATACTGATCTCAAAGGGGGGTGTGGCCAGAACCATATCAACCCTGAGGGGTTTTTCTGATGAGCTACCAACTGGGTCCACGTTCTTTCACCCGGCCATGTTCTTATTCCATCTGAGTCCATTCCACGGTATTTTACTGTCATGGTTCCTTCTGTGTGGAGTGATATGGTCCGTCCAGGAATCCTTCGCGAGTGCACGGGACATGTATTCTCCCTATTTGAATGTTCAAGTGGACGCGGAGGAAGAAATATATGATGCGTTGACTGTCTCAATTCCGGTCCAATTATTTGGGAAGGATCGAGGTTCGGGTATGGCGGTCGAAGACTTGTATCAGGACCCCGTGTTTGCCGACGTGTATTTTGATGATCTCCGTTCTTCCATCCAGGGCGGAATCGAGGGTGTCCTCTACGAAACGGTGGCGCTTCTAAAACAGGAAGATCAGTGGGGATTACGGATTGAAGGATATTGTGATTCGCGAGGCCCATCTGCGTATAACCTCGCCCGGGCCGCTTATCACCTGAAATCCCTTGTCGGGTTTTTGGTGCAGTTGGGGGTTCCCTCCGGGCGAATTCATACGATGAATTTTGGTCAAACTCCTTTTTCCTGTCGGAGTCGGAGTGAACGGTGTCAGGAAGATAACCTTCGCGCGGAACGAATTTTTTCTATTCTGGCTGTTGACCGTTTCCAACGGGGATGTCTGGCGCGATTACGTCTTGTCGCCGGAAAGGATTCGGATCGGGCAACTGGATATTTGAAGCACGCTCCCTATTTGCAACGTATTCAACTTGCGTCTCCTCAGTTCACGTCTTTCCGCTGAAAGTATTTATTATCGACCACATCCTTTCCATTGAGCGGGAAAGCCTGTTGCTTTTCCGAAAAACGGCTGTCTCGTGAACCCCTCTCTACAGAAGGGCTACAAAATATCCAGGACAAATTCCCAATGAACTCCCTGATCCTGAACACCTCCATCGGGAGGGTTCTCCACGTGATTCAGCTGCTGACCCCAATACAGACTGCCATGTGCCCGATTAAAGAAGGATAGGCGGATTCCCGCGCCGATACTGGCCAGGGTCTGCGGATCGGGTGTATTGCGTTTGGCCTCCCATGAACGCCCCACATCAATGAAGGGTGCCAGTGCCACCGCCACCTTTGGGCCAAAGAATTTGGGAAACATCGGGATGCGTGACTCTACGTTGAACAGAAACGCATTATCCCGGACCAGATAATTTTCCCAGTACCCCCGGACGCTGTACCGGCCGCCGACGGCAAATTGTTCCAGTGCGAATAAGCTGTCGTTGGCAATCTGCAAGGTCAGTCCGCCGAGAAATTCGATGCCGAGAGGATCTACGCGTCGGACATATTGGGCCTGACCTAACCAGACAAAAAATTCCCCGTCCGGATCGTCGGAGGTTTGTTTATTGTTGGTGGCATCCAGGACGTTTAATCCCACACTGAACCGGGATCGAACGGCGAGGACCTGATTGGATTCACGGTGAATCCATTCCTGCCCGAACCGGAGGGCTGAAACGATAGCCTTGCCGTTGTCGGTTGCCCCACGCTGGAAGGAGAACCCCGTTCCGCCAAGAAAACTTTGATTTTCCAGGTGTTCTCCGATGAGGGAAAGGGCAATTTCGTCATTAAGTGTGCGATAGACGGGCTGACGTAAGGCGATTTTGTATATTTTGGATTTGGTTCTGATGTCCAGATCTTCAAATGGTTTTGTGACGACGTTAAAATCATTGAACCGGAAATTCAGTTCCAGGGTCGTATCCCGTGCCGTGAGTGGGATGACGTAGTTGGCTTCGATGAGAGGTTGCAATCCCTTGGATTGTCCGTAGGTAAAGAGGAAGGCATCGCCCAACCCGAACGGATTCTGCACAGCGATATTTCCGAGACCACGGGACTCGCCCACTGTTGGTGATTGAAAATTATTGAATTCTACCCATGCCTTGAATGGGGAAGCTTCTTCCACCTGTACGTGGAGGACCCCTTCGCCGGGTTTCAGCCCGGGTTTCAGCTCTGTGTTTAACCGTTCCGTCCGGGGGTCTTGAAGAAGGAGTTGGAGCTTTTCTTTCAAGGGGTTAATATTGAGCGGTGGTCCGCTACTTAAGGCAATCCGGTCCTCA
>JAUIKP010000130.1 GCA_030430725.1 Nitrospiria bacterium | reverse complement strand
GAATCAACGGGATCGGAATCGTGAACAGCCAATTCGGCCTGAGCCGTAAGCCGATTCAACGAATCTTCCAGCCTCAACCCTGGACCGGACAGCTGTTCGTTGGACAGTTCTTCGCTTACCCAGATGGGGGAGCCCCACACAAATAACCCTATCCCACCAGGATAGGGAATCTGAAAGCGATCCCAACTTGCAAAGACTTTTTTTTTGAGCAGGCAAAGGTTAACGGAATAATGGGCAATCCCGTCGCTTTTGCCAGGTAAATCACTCCCGATTGTACCCTGCAAGCTGGACCCTTCGGGCCATCGGGCGTCACAACCAGGTCTCCGCCATTCCGCCCGGCCTTCAATAATTGCCTGGTGGCTCGAAGCCCCCCGCGTGTGCTCGACCCACGAATGGACTGGAATCCGAAATAACCCATGATTCGCGCAATGATTTCTCCATCCCGATGTTGGCTAATTAAAATTGAGGCCTGCCGTCCCCGGTAGGCCAACGGCATCATCAACTGACGGCCATGCCAGAAGGCAATAATGATCTTTCGGCCTTGGCGATATAAGTCGTCCACGGCTTCCCCACCGACGGTGGATATACGCATCGTATGTCCCAAAAGGCGAATCATGTGTGCGGCCAATGGGGGAGCGACCGACAGTTTGATCCAATTCAACATAGGTAATTCGCCATTCGATTTACGAGGTGGTCGGTAACGGTTCGGGTTGTGTCAGTAAAAATTGGGTTTGATACAATCGGGTATAAAGGCCTCCCTGCTGGAGTAAGGCGGCATGAGTGCCGATCTCTTCAATTCTTCCACGATTCATGACCACAATACGATCTGCATGTTGAACCGTGGACAATCGGTGGGCAATGATCAAGGTCGTTCTGGCCTTGACCAGATTTACCAGAGCTTTCTGCACCAGCTTTTCAGATTCCGAATCCAGGGCCGACGTTGCCTCATCCAGAATGAGAATCGGAGGATTCCGCAATATGGCCCTGGCAATAGCAAGTCGTTGACGTTGTCCACCCGATAATCTCAGCCCATTCTCACCAACCAGGGTATCCAGCCCCTGAGGCAGCCGCTCAATAAATTCCCAGGCAAATGCGGCGCGAGCCGCCTCAATGACCGCCTCCTCACTCGCATCCAAACGGCCATAGGCAATATTATTCCTGATCGTGTCATCAAATAACACGGTTTCTTGAGACACGATGCCGATTTGCCGTCTCAGAGATGATCGATCAACCAGCCGAATATCCTCACCATCAATTTTCACGGTTCCTTCCGTAGGACGATAAAACCGTGGCACCAAACTCACGAGGGTGGTTTTTCCACTACCACTGGCCCCGACGAACGCCACCACCTCCCCCGCCTTGATTGTGAAATTGATCTCATGCAAGGCCGCCTCTTCAGAGCCCTCATACCTGAAATTAACACCGGAAAATTCCAAATTTTTCGCCATGGGGGGAAGAGTCTTTTTGCCTTCGTCTTTCGCTAATTCGCTTTCCAAGTCAAGGACTTGAAACACTCGCTGAGCACCAGCAAGCGCACGCTGGACCGACTCATTGGCTCCGGACATTTTCCGGAGAGGGGCATATGCCATGAACATGGCAGCCATAAAGGAAAAGAACTCTCCGGGCTTCATCTCTCCGGCAATGACTAATCCTCCCCCATACCAGATAATAAAGGCCACACCGCAGACTCCAATGACTTCAAGAAGCGGAGAAGCCATCGCTGAGGTTTGAGATGACTTTACTTTTGCTGTCCGAAAGGCTTGATTCGTCAAAGAGAATCGATGAGCCTCCTTCTCTTCCTGGCCGTAGGCCTTCACAATCTTGATACCGGAAAACGCTTCCTTTAATACGGAAGCCATTTTTCCAATGGATTCTTGACCACGTTTTGAAAGTTTACGAATCCGTTGGCCGACCCGGACCAACACAAATGAGGAAAAGGGTAGTACGACCAACACAATCGTCGCGAGTTTCCAATTTTGGTAAAAGACCACCGACAGCATCGCCACAAACGTCAGTCCCTGTTGAAAGATATCCTTCAACACACTGGGAATGGCATTTGCCATTTCGTTGACGTCGCTAATCACCCTGGCCATCAACCGTCCTGACGCATTCGCATCGTGAAACCGAATTGGCAGGCGCACGATATGAATAAACAATTGTTGGCGAATATCGGACACGAGCCAGTGTCCGACATAACTCATGAGATAACCCTGTCCATACGCAAAGGACGCTTTCAAAATCGCGACACCCAGGACAGCCAACGGAAGGATGAGCAACATGTCTCGATTGCGCTCAATAAAAATTCCATCCAGAACCGGTTGGACAAGCCAGGCATAGACCGCTGATAATCCTGCCACTCCGGCAGAACAAACAAACGCGCCAACCAACCGCAGGCGGTACTCTTTCAGATAAGATACGATTCGCCAGAAGGTCCTCATGGGGTGGCCTCAGCAAGGATATAGGCTGCAGCACGTTTGGACGCCCCCGTTTCCCCCAGAACTGTTCGTATGGCCTGGAAAGCCTGGGTCATGTCGTTCCGGCGGCGAACGTTTTGCAAGATGTCTAAGGCTTCGTCAGCAATACAGCCCGTGGTCATACGATCCTGAATCAGCTCCGGAACAATTTCTTTACCGGCTAAAATATTCACTAAACTTATATAGGGAATTTTAACCAGACGTTTGCCAATATGATAGGTCAAGGGAGATGTCCGATAGACCACGACCATCGGTGTTCCAATCAAGGCTGCTTGCAATGTCGCAGTCCCGGAGGTCACCAACAGAAGATTTGAGGCCGACATCACCTCATTGGCCAGACCTTTCACCACTTTTATCGATTGTCTGGAATGTCTAAGAATGTCCGTCACCACTGAATCGGACAGTGAATGCGCCTGGGCAAGAAGAACCTGAAGTCGAGGGCATTGAGTCCGAATCTGTTCAACCGAACTCAGGAGAGTCGGTAACACCTCCCGGACTTCCCGAACACGACTCCCAGGCAGCAGACCGATCACCAGACCCTCTCTCTCCAACCCAAATTCTTCACGTTCATGAACCATATCATAAGCAGGCTTTAACTCATCCAATAATGGATGTCCAACATACGTACAGGGAATGCCGGCTTCTTGGAAATAGGCCTCTTCGAATGGAAGAATCGCTAACACATGGCTGATCACTCTTCGAATGAGCTCTAAGCGACGGCTTCCCCATGCCCACACCTGAGGGGCAATATAATAGATGATTTTGTGCGATCTCCGTGCGATGGCCTTGGCCAGGCGAAGATTCAATCCTGGACTATCGATAAGGATAATGGCATCAAACCGTTCTCGTTTGAGGTAATGGGTTAGCATTCGTAGGGTCTTCCACCCCTGTATGAGCTGTCGGATCCCCGGAACGCCCATGGCATCTACCCGTTTGACATGCGGAAGAAGCGAGACCCCGGCGGCCAACATCCGATTGCCACCCACACCGATTAATTCTACAGCGGGATTCAGCTCCCGAAGAGCCAGGGCTAAGTGCGCTCCGTGAATATCACCGGACGCTTCACCGGTTACTAAGAAAATTTTTGGCATCGGAGCTCTAACAGAGCGCTCAGGGCAAATAGACAGCCCTGACGCGAATTACCGTGGCGATTGCCCGGCATGTTGTTGAATGAGCGAAACCACTTGGGTCGCCACTCGCAGGGCTTCCACCCCTTCTTCTCCCGAGACACCGCGGGCTGAAGGATTTCCCAGAATCGATTGAATGAAACAGCCCAATTCACGAGTCAGGGCATCCCCTTCATCGCCCTTGATATGTTGTGTTTCAACTTCAAAGGTTGCACCCTCCAAACTTCTCCTGGTGTTCATCACAGCCTCTTTTCCACCAAAATCAACCGAGAGATAGCGATCCCGTTGATATACCCTGATCTTTCGCAGCCGTCCGGTCGAGATTCGGCTTGCCGTCAAATTCGCCAAACATCCCCTTTCAAAGAGAATTCGCACATTGGCAATATCAGGCAAATCGGTAAACACCGGCATGCCTCTCGCTTCCACCTGCAGGATAGGACCCAAACCCAAAGATAACAACAGATCCAAATCATGAATCATGAGATCCCGTACCACATCCACATCTGTTCCTCGAGGCTGAAAAGGACTTAGTCGGTGACATTCAATAAATCCAGGCTGACTCACGAGAGGACGCATGACTTCGACGATCGGATTAAACCGTTCAACGTGTCCAACCTGCAGGATGGTCCCCCGGATTTTCGCCAGTTCGACTAACTGCTCCCCCTCCCATACATGGCTGGCAATTGGCTTTTCAACGAGAACATGACACCCGCGTTGCAAGCAGGTCGTGACCACCGCACCGTGTGCCGAGGTCGGGACGGCGACACTCACCGCATCGACCAAGGACAGTAGTTCGTCTAAATCCTGGAAAAATGAGACTCCACATTCATCCGCCACTGCATGCCCGCGTGAGGGATCGATATCAGAAACTCCTACCAAGGTCACGGAAGGCAAGTTTCCATAAATGCGAGCATGATGTCGGCCTAAATGCCCAACACCAATCACCCCAACTCGTAAGGATTGTGTCATGTAGGGATAGGTCGTCGCCGAATAGGAAAGCAGAGACAGCGATTTCAGTTACACCACCCGAAACACCACAATTGGGAACCTAGCCCCTTACCGTCGTGGAGCATCAGAGGACACGGCATGCTGTAGAAGGCCCGTCGGTGCAATTCCAACGATCGCGATACCTGCTAATTTGGCGTTCGCACACATCTCTTCCCGATCAAGAACGACGGTGCGCCCGGCTTCTATCGCAAGAACCGAAGCCTTGCCGGCGACCATGGATTGAATGGTTTGAGGACCAACAGCCGGCAAATCAAACCGAAGATCCTGCCGCGGTTTCGTGCGTTTGACCACCACGGTTCCCTTACCGCCCAGAATCCCTCCACGAGTAATGGCCCCGTCCGTCCCCTCAACGGCTTCAACAGCGACAATCACCCGATTTTTTACCACGACACATTGCCCAATATCTAATTTTCCCAAGGTTTCCAGGGTATCCCAACCATATTGAATATCATCCCACTCTTTGCGCGTTGGTTTCCGGTGGGCAAGATTGCCCTCTTTCGCCAGAATACCTTCAAGGCCAAACGTGGACTCCCGAATCTGAATCCCCTCCCGCTCTAATTCTCCAGCTACGGCTCTCAGGATGGCATCGTCCTTCCAGTGCTTCAAACGGCTAAAAATCGCTAAGGCTCTGAGGTCCGGCCGAAGTGCCGTAAAGACATGCGATTTGTGGATGCCACCCAACATGACGGCTTGACGGATGCCATCACCCTTTAATGCCGCCAAGGCCTTACTAAACTGCCCGACCTTGAGCCAATGAATACGATCCACATAAGATTCAAGCTCAGGAAGAGTCTCACCCACATGCGCGATGGCGGAAACTGAAAACCCTAATCGCCGAACATTCTCCGCAAAAATAATCGGAAAGCGCCCGTTACCCGCAATCAGTCCAATCCGCTCATCTTGTTCAGGAGAAATCATACCCTGCGCACCAAGTCGAACGCAGCCTTATTCCTCATCATCATCCAACTCCCGAGAGGACACTTGGCAGATCCCGCGACTGGTACTTTCTAAAAAAGTGAGTAATGTCATGACGTCGGTACTTTCCCCGTACTCGTTACGAGCAAGTTTAATGGCTTCTTGAAGACGATGTCCCTGTCGGAACAAGAGTTCAAAGGCGGCCTTTAAAGTATTCATGCGTGCTCCGGAAAACCCATGGCGTCGTAAGGCAATCGTATTCAGCCCAAACATTTGTGCACGATAGCCTCCGGCGGCACGAACAAACGGCGGGACATCCCGTCCTAAGGCGGAACACCCTCCCACCATCCCATATTCACCAATCCGTACATATTGGTGCACCCCGACTAAGCCTCCGATCACGACAGCATTTCCCACAGACACGTGGCCCGCTAAATTTGCCGCATTGGCCATCACAATATGATTACCCAGTTCACAATCATGAGCCACATGGGTATACGCCATAAAAAAATTATGGTGCCCGATTCTGGTCACTCCGCTTCCAAAGGCCGTACCTCGATTAATCGTCACATTCTCACGAACAATATTATGATCCCCCATACAGACCCTGGTGGGCTCATCTTTATATTGCAAATGCTGCGGAGGGGTTCCAATCGACACAAATGGATAAAACCGGCAACACCGGCCAATTTCCGTATGCCCCTCCACACACACATGCGCCACTAATTCGGTTTGACTTCCAATCGTGACATGTTCACCCACGACGCAATAGGGTCCGATGACGACATCTTCTCCTACGATTGCTTTGGGATGGACAATTGCTGTGGGATGAATATTCATCAATGTCTCACTTTATTGCTTTGAAAACGATTTCAAAACCAGATTTCGCATAAAAACCCTGTTGACTGCACCTAGGCCTCATTCCCTTCAACTTTGACCATGGCGGTCATTTCGGCTTCGCAGACCAGGGAGGACTCGACCAAGATCTTCCCGGCCATTTTCCAAAATGGATCTTTTCGCCGGAGCACCTCGACCTCGACCCGCAATTGATCGCCGGGAACGATGGGCCGACGAAACTTGGCTTTTTCAATTCCGGTGAGAAAAACGGTAGGGTGTCCCGTCCCCATTGCCGTTTTCCTGGCCAATACCCCGCCCACCTGTGCCATCACTTCTAACAGTAACACGCCGGGCATAATAGGATGCCCGGGGAAATGCCCTTGAAAAAACTCTTCATTGGCCGTGACGTTTTTGATGCCCACAATCCGTGTCGCATCTTGGATTTCAAGGATTCGATCCACTAACAAGAATGGATACCTGTGCGGAAGCAATGCCTGAATCTGGAGAATATCTAACTCGCCCTCAGCCATATTGACCCCTTTCTCTCCTTGTGTCTCTGCCACCATTGGCCGTCATGACCACAAACTTCCCTTTTTTAACTAGGGGGTACGGATCTCACCACTCTCCCGATCCAGCGCCTGTATCACCTCTGTAGAAATGTCCAGGCCAGTTTGATAATACAAGGTGCCCGAATTCACTCCATATTCTAAGACCAGGCTTAAACCACGTTGACCGGCGACTTCCGCTACCACCTTTTGCACCTGAAGACGAAATTCGTTTTGCAATTCGCGTTGTTTTTCTTGAACTTCTCTGTTTAAATCGGCTACTTTTTGTTGATATCCAGCCATTTTTTCCCTGAATTGCTCTTCCTTTCGATCTCTGGCCTCCTGACTCAATACCGTACTTTGGGCCATCAATTCACTTTCCAACTTGCGCAATTCCCTTTGCTCTAATTCCACAAGTGTCTGCCGATCCTTCATGAAGGCATTCAGCGCATCCGACAGCCGTTTTCCCTTCACCGTTTCAGCCAATATCCGCTGAGGATCAACGACGCCGACCGGGAAATCAGATGACTGGTTTGACCCAATACCCGTACAGCCCCAGGACAGACTCAGGATCAGACTTCCCAAAGTAAGCCACCCGCCGATACTCCCAACACCTGTCTTTTTCATTATAGGTTTTCTCCTACTTCTCGCTATCACATATCGTCTTAGTGCCACACCCAAACTAAAAGACGGATCCCACGGAAAACTCAAATACCCACTTTCTGTCATCCTTTGGCCCGTCTATAGGACGGCCATAGGCTGCCCGAAGAGGACCAAATGGTGAAATCCATCTCACCTCCAACCCTGCAGCCATTCGAAGATCAAAATCTAATTTATCTCCTTCTGAAAATCCTTTTCCATAGTCGAAGAAAAGGACGCCGTTCAACTTGGCATCGGGCAACACGGGAAAAATTAAATCATTATTAATAATGATTTGTTTATTGCCGCCTTCAGGATCGTTACCAGAGGTTACGGGCCCGGCACGACCATATTTAAATCCTCGAACGGTGTTAATGCCCCCCACGTAAAAAAACTCAGGAATAGGGAAGTCCTCTCCATTAAATCCATCTCCGTATCCAATCCGTCCTCGAAGGGAATGACGAAAATCCCAAAATGGTAACGGAGTAAACTTCATCGCATCAAACGACATGCTATAAAAATTATTTGACCCCCCAAGGACATCCGTTCCGAAACTCGCCATGACACCGATCCGCGTCCCCCGCCTGGGGTCTAAATAATAATCACGC
>JAUIKP010000129.1 GCA_030430725.1 Nitrospiria bacterium | reverse complement strand
GAAATAGTGGCATTGCGATCGGTGTATGCGAAAATCCCGCCGCCAAATCCGAATCCTGTAAGTAACCCTTCCTGAAAATGGTACGTGGACCAGAGAGTAAATTTATTGTAAGGCACATTGGCCAGACGCTTATGCTCTAATGTCGGATCGTTGTCTTTGGTCACCTCAGCATCGGTATATGCATAACCGGCGATCACGTTCCATCCAGCGGTCAGTTGGGCGGTGATATCAAATTCAATTCCCTGACTGCGTTGCTCACCAGACTGTACCATGAACCCTTGGGCTGCCTGCGCAGGATTTGAATCAGGCGTCAGCAGATTCTTCCGGGTCAGGTGGAACCAGGCGAGTGTGGCGGAGATGCGATTATCCCACAGGAACGCTTTAATCCCCACTTCATATTGGGTGGACCGTTCCGGCTTGAACGTTTCCCCATCAGGATTAACTGACGAGGCTGAGCTTGGCTGAAAACCTCTCGTCCAGGAGGTATAGAGGGACACCGGTTCGATCGGTTGATACACTAATCCTAACCGAGGGCTCCAGGCATCGTTGTCCAACGAATCTTTGGTGGAGTCTCCCGCAAAGGTAAATTTTTGGTACTGGTCGACATAGTCGTATCGCACGCCACCAAGGAATTTCAAATTCGGGAGAATCGTCACCTGGTCTTGCATATAGATCCCGACGCTTTTGGTGTCGCCCACATTGCTGATCCTTGGTCCGTCAAAAGGGTTAGGGCGCAGGGAATAGTCGGGATTATAGAGATCCAGCGGTGGCGCCTCCCCGAAGGCAAAGGTGAACTGATCGGTTTTTTCCTGCCGGAGTTCAACGCCGGTCAATAGGGTATGCTCCATCTTCAGGAACTGCAGATGCCCCACCACATTGGTCACCATCGAGTGGGCATGTCGGCGGGCCACCACCGGCTGCAGTACCTGAAACCTTTGGATGGTTCGTTGATCAGGTTCCAGGATGCCGTCAAAGCCGGCGTATAAGTTATCTTTGTCATCTTCCACGATCGAATATCTGTATGCATTGCGAATGGACCACTGGTCATTGAATTGGTGGGAGAGATCGTAGCCAAGCCGATAGGAGCTTCGATTAAATGTGCTGAAGCTACCGAGGGTCGTCGAGGTACGCCGAGAAATGGGGCCATTGACGTTTGGGAGGTAGGTGCCCTGGGCCGGAAGTCCGTAGGGGTCGTTGCTCCACCGCCGCATGTAATCAAAATCGACCGTGAAGGCGGTCCGTGAACCTATAAGCCAGGTCAGGCTTGGAGCGACTGCCACAAGATCACGGTTGGCATAATCAATGAAGCTACTCGCCTTTTGGCCTGCTACATTCAGACGATAGAGCAGGGTCTTATTCGCATTAATCGGTCCCGTGGCGTTGAGTTCAGATCGATAAAAGTTATAGTTTCCCAACGTGGTGCTGGCGGAATAGGCCGCATGAGGCAAGGCTCTATTGGTGACGAGATTGATGATCCCGCCTGGATCTCCCTGTCCGTACAGTACCGATGCCGGCCCTTTCAGTACTTCGATTCGCTGGAGATTATAGGTGTCCGACGCCATAAACTGAGCGAAGGGGTCGAGCAAGCCATTGCGATAATAGGACCGGTCGGTAGCCGCGAATCCTCGAATGATAAGTGAGTCGTAGAGAGAGGCTGCGGACTCCGTCGCGTTGATGCCTGAAATATTTTCCAGGGTGTTTTGAAGGCGATAGGTTCGTTGTTCTTCGATCACCTTTCTGGTGATGACCTGGATTGACTGCGGCACGTCACGAATCGGCGTATCCGTTCGGGTCGCCGTATGCGACTCTTCGGCCACATATGTTTTTTCGTCGTCCCGCTCACGCACTTCTTTCACCACAATCTCCGGCACCGTCACCGTTTTGGGTGTGGTGGCCCCATTGCTTGAACGGGGGAGTTCCGCCGCGACCACCGGACCTGGCGATGGAAGGGATGCGGGGGCAGCTGCCGATGGCGATTCAGGAACCAGGATGACTGCGTTGGAATCGGCAAGCTGATAGGTTAATCCCGTTCCTGACAGCAACGTTTGCAACGCGACTTCCGGAGTATAACGGCCACTGACTCCCGGGGACATGCGACCGGCGGCTAGTTCCGTCGGCAAACTAATCTGCCATCCGGTTGCATCGGCAAAGGCATTTAATGCCGATCCGACCGGTTGAGGAGGAATGTTGAATCCGACTATGTGGGCTGGTCCTGCCTCAGCGAATGCTTCTTGAGCCATGGTCGGTGAGATAAGGATGCCTAGAAGCAGCCCCACGACTATCACTTTCTCAAGCCACCTCCACGGATATTCCCGTTTCGCGAGTTGTCGCAGACAAGGTTTAACTGTCGATACATTCTCTGATAGCATGCGTCGCCTCCTGTGTTGTTCATATGCCTGATTAGACGGAAGCGAATAAAAATTTCCTCACGTCATCTAACAAATATTGTGAGAAAAAAGATTTTTTAAAAGAGAATTACGAACCGGTTGGCAAGATTGAGCATGTGGGTTGGAAAGGTCTTGGCAAGAAGGGAGAGACTCTTGGAGGGATCTTCTAGATTGTACGTGCCGGTGACGTGCATGTCCCGTAATGGTTGATTCCAGAGCACGATAGTGCCTGGATAATAGCGGCCTACCTCTTCAATCACCTGTTCCAGCGGGACGCCATTGACGATGAGTCGCTTGTTTAGCCAGGCCGATACCGTCGGGAGATCGACCGAAAAAGGACGACCCAATCGTCCGTCTTCAAATTGAACCCGAGACCCGGCGGATACCAGGGCGGGCGAATCATGATCATGGAGGCTGCTGACTTCAACCTTTCCTTCAAGCACCGTCACTTGCTCATGATCCTGCTGAGTTCGAACCATAAATTCGGTGCCCACGGCCCGGGTAGTGGTTTGTTGACTTTCCACGACGAACGGACGATGCGAATCAGGTTGGACGTTGAACGAGGCTTCACCCTTTAGCAAACGAACGTGTCGAGCTGTTTGATCAAAGGAGGTGGCAATGGCTGTTTGTGTATTGAGTATGACTGTGGATCCGTCCGGTAACGTAATCGTTCGTTGTTCCCCGATGGCCGTCCGATAGTCGGCCTGAAGCCACGTCAGTGGATCATAGTGCGCGATCGCTATGGTGATCAGCACAGCACAGGCCGCAAGCGCCACCGCATGCCGCAGCCAACGACGGGGTTCCGCGGATGGTTGATGAATGAGAGATGATGGTTCCTGGGCGCGTAGAGTGGCGGCTGCGTGAAGATACGGGTCCTCCCAGATTGCGGATACTTTCTGAAACACCCGTAAATGTGTGGGGCTTTTCGCCTTCCAGGCTTCGAAAGCCTGGTGGTCTTCCGCAGTCATCCGACTGTTATGCCGCCGAATGACCCAGGCAATCGCTTCTTGTCTTAACGTAGTCTCGTCCTCATAGTGTGGCGAATTCTCGGACGGTTTGTCTGTTGATGCCATGGACTGCCCTCGATATGCCTGATATTGAAAAGAAGGGCTAGTATATCTAGTGACGAATTTGTGGGCCAATCCCCTCACTCATCGGCATCACGAGGATCAAATAAGGTACAAAATTGATCCAAGGCGCGCATGAGCAGCTTCTCCACCCCGCTATCCGAGATACCCATGCGTGCGGCAATTTCACGATAAGAATAGCTGTAGACACGATAGAGGAGAAACGCTTCCCGGGTTCGTGGAGGAAGTTTGTCGATGGCCTGCAGTGATAACTGAAACCGCTCCTTGCCGAGCACGATGCGCTCCGGACATGGGGACCCGCATGGCACCTCAATGGCGGCATCCAGGGAATCGACGGCATGAAAGGGTTTTTTGTGTTTTCGGATATGGTCGATCGCCAGATTGGTGGCAATTCGATGGAGGAGTGCACGGGGATGTTCCACTGCCTTGGTGTTCACCAGACCCATCAGTTTGACATACGTTTCCTGCATGAGATCGGCCGCTGTCTCACGTGAATTCACCATGGCCACGAGACGGCGGGTCAGTTCGTCACGGTATTGATGAAACAGATCTTCAATTTGATCAGAGGAAAGAGTCATAAGATTTCTCAAGGATGCACATGATACCTATTATCAATTTCACTATCAATATACACTTTGGAGTTCCTCTCTGAAGCTGTGGAACAAATACCCCAAATTCAATTAAAGGAGAAAATCGATATTGATTCATATAATCATTAGTGTCAAAAATGGGCAACAATCAGGGAATATACTACGACAGAAAAACTCAGGAGGTTATTTTTATGTCTACTGGTCATTCCATACTTCGGATACGCGTGCCCGCATTGACCGATGGACATTTAGTCCCTTTGGATTTCTGTCAATTGAAAGGCAAGTGGATCACCATATGCTGTCCATCTCGGTTTGGCTTAGTGGAAACCCTCTTTCTCGACCGATACCGACAAGAGTGGGAAAAACAAGTTGGCCTCCTGCTGGGTCTGGTCTCCGGTAACTACCCCTTTCATGAACCCTGGGTTCAGCGGTTAACCAGGTTTGGCATATTTCTCCTTGGCGATCCCCTCGGGTGTGTAGGCCGGGCGTTGAAAATTTCTGAAATTCCAGACCAAAGCCGGTGCCAATGCCTCCTCATCAATCCGGAGGGTATTGTGGACTATCATCTGGTTCATAACCTTAATGGGCGTGGCATGAGTGCCATCTTCGAGATTTTTCAGCTTTGCAAAAATTTCAAAATCCGATTAGAAGCGAACCCCGATCAAGCGCATCGGGAGAGTACCTTTTCTGATTCCCCGTTGTTTACAGGCCATGCCATTACATCAAGGAGCGTTCCCCAACAAACCGGATCGGCATGACCGGAAGTGAAAAGGGGCATTACAGTACAATAGAATTAATAAAGTACCAGACAAGAGAAAGCATTTTGCTTTATCAGCACTCGAATCTCTCCAGCTTGGACTGAACAAGGGAAAATCAAAGACGGCTCATTACTATGAGATGGCCTGTTAAAGTGGCGCATGGGGAAGAAGCGGTATGGATAAGTCTTTTGGTATCGATCGCGTTGGTCATTCTAACCGTTTTGTTTCTCTGGATAGGGCCGGACCTTTTCGGCCATTACGATCCCTGATAGAGAACACATTATCTCTTGTGGGGGATCGGCATTCCCTGTTGTTTTAGTCATCCTCACATGGCTGGATAAAGGGATAGGGCCGAAAAATTTCTCAATGATTCTTCAGGTTTAATTTCCGATTCGAGCATTCTCGTCAAAGCAACGGCTATGCCGATTCTTCCGGAATAGCCTGGGTATTGGCCCGATTTCAAAAATGTGATCCGTTGTGCGTCTCTCGAC
Source organism: Nitrospiria bacterium (assembly GCA_030430725.1). Taxonomy (GTDB): domain Bacteria; phylum Nitrospirota; class Nitrospiria; order Nitrospirales; family UBA8639; genus Nitrospira_E. The sequence continues at coordinate 2,878 of JAUIKP010000129.1, read as the reverse complement.
CTGTAAGGCTAAACCATTCGACTAGCGGCATACTTCGTTCGGCACCAAAAGACACAATGAATTCCGGGCATTCCGGCACTCCTTCCGGGCAAGGTTCATTGACCCAATCAGCGGTCTCCGTGAGTTTGGCATTCCGTAAGTTCCGCGGTCCAGCAGGCGTGCTACATGCCTCATCTCCCCGAAGAAACAAAGGTCTCCTCCTTGGTTTCGTGCCTCGCCATCCTGGACAAAAACATTGGTGGTGGGATTGTTACATGGTTACATGAACGGGGTTGTGAAATCTGAAACCCGACAAGAGTAGTTGTGAATCGATCAAAGTCCATGTTGAGGTCCATTTCCCACTTATCAGTAATGAAGTGGCTAAACCCGTTACCGGCATTCGCTGTGCCAAGCAGAGCTGTGGTGTCCTCTTGACGCCCTTGCCTCCTGGGGATTTCCCATGGGGCGTCCTAGGCTCTCCTCCCCTCGATAGGAAATGTTTCCCACAAAATTCCGCCGCTCCCCAAAGGGACAAAAGTTCGTGGCCCCTTCCCCACGTGGCCGGGGCTTGAATAAATCCAGAATCTCGTGTGAAGCGGATAAATCAAGATAGACTGGGAATTCATCGGCAAGGATCCATCACGAGTGAGTTGTCAAAGCCGTGGCGATGTCTACCTGTTGACTTTGACCGTTTGACCCTGACGATGTTCAATTCACCTAATGTCCTACTCAAAATCTATAACGCAGGCTTCCATACACGGTTCGACGATTCCCATAATAACACGTCCCGTCCCCGCAGGTGGCCACGTAATCAACGTCAAACACATTGTTGAGGTTGACGCTGAGCTCTGCGCCTTTCAGGGTATTGGAGAGAAATCTCAAGTCGTAGTGAACCGCTGCGTCGAATAACGTGTACGAGGGTGCTTTCAGAGAATTGGCAAGATCGCCAAAATTTGATCCGGTGTATCTCACACCGCTCCCGATATTGAGTCCCATCAGCCAGTTATTTTGAAAGCTATAATCCAGCCATAATGAAGCTTGGTGTCGAGGGGTCAGAGGAAGACGATTCCCCTTCTGGTTGTCTTCGTTCGTTTTGGTAACCTTGGAATCCGCAAAAGAATACCCTCCTATGAGGCCGATCCTTCGGCCAAGATTGGCTTTTGCTTCCACTTCGAAGCCCCGGACACGTGCCTCTCCAGTCTGGACGCTGAACCCTTCGTGTCCAGGCTGGAGGTCAGGCGTCAGGATGTTCTGTTGCGTCAAGTGATACGCTGAGAGGGTAACTAGGGCATCGTAGTTGACCGGTTTAAATTTGACACCTCCTTCGTACTCCTGGCCAGTGGTGGGGTCAAACGCATTCCCGGAAAAATCAGTCCCAGCCTGTGGCTGAAACGAGGTTGAATAACTGAAATAGGGGGCCAACCCGTTGTCAAACAGATAAGTCAACGCGGTTCGGTAGGTCAGTTTACGATCATCCTGTTTATCTCTGGTTCGGTTCCCAGAGGTTAAGAAATGGTTCTTGGTATCCGAATTGGTAAAATCGTAGCGGAGGCCACCCGTCAGCAACCATCTGTGGAATTTCACTTGATCTTGGGCATAAAGACCGATCTGATCCCGTTCTTGCTTGCCGACAAATGTGATGTTTGGGTGGTCAAAAGGCTGTCCGTATACAGGATTATAAATATCGAGATCCGGTGCATCGGAAAAACCTCGACGATTCTTTCCCGTTAAATAACGATAGTCGACTCCCAGCAACAACCGGTGCTCCAACGGTCCCGTATCGAATGCTCCCTGCAGCCTGGTGTCCAAGGTAAACGTCTCCCCCTTGTCACGGTAGCGAGCGGCCAACCGACTCACGGTGCGAAGGTCGACAGCAGGATCCGCAAAGCCCAGTGCGAAGATGACCGGATAATCGGTTTTGACATATGCGTACCGCAGATTTTGCTCTACCTTCCAGGATGCATTAAAGCGATGCTCCAAGGCGTAGCCGAGCGTAAATTGCTCCCTTTCCCACCGATCATAATCCGGTTCGCCAATAAAACGACTGGTGGGCACCTTGCCATTGGGATTGAAAAGCAACGTCCCCTCCTCCGGAAGAAATTGCAGGGTATTGCCGGCGTCATCCCTTTGCCAGTGGCTCAGAAAGGTGAACGAGGTATTGGAGGTTGGACGCCAGGTCAGACTGGGGGCGATAAAGATCCGATTGTCTTTGGCGTAATCGACCTGCGTGTCGCTGTTTCGCACCATGCCGGTGAGCCGGTATAGAAACTGGCCTTGATCGTCAATCGGTCCTCCAAAATCGAGTCCACCTTGGATCCGATTCCAGCTTCCCCCCAAAAGAAGAATTTCGCGTAGTGGGACCTCGGTAGGGCGCTTGCTGGTCATATTGACCAACCCTCCGGGAGCGCTCTGCCCGTAAAGCATAGATGCCGGCCCTTTGAGAACTTCAACACGTTCCTGTCCATACGGCTCGATACGAAGGTTGGCGTAATTGACCCCGACCAAACCCAGGCCATCCAGAAATTGTTGGGCATCGAATCCCCGGATATTGAAGTAATCATCTCTCGTCACCGGCCCATACATCTCCGTGAGCACGCCCGGCGTATACTTGACTGCCTGGCTGATAGTTTGCACCAAGCGTGTATCGAGCTCGGCACGCGTAATGACATTGATCGTCTGAGGAATCTCGATAATCGGAGTATCGGTCTTTGTCCCCGTGCTGTCCGCAATGGCCGCATAATCTTTGTCCCGCACTTCTTTCACTACAACTTCGGGCACCAGGATGGGTTTTAATTTCCGGGCGGACGCATCAGTCGCACTATTTCGACTTTCAACCCCTCCAGGGCTGGTCACCACGGTGATGGTGTGTTCATCGGCAAAATGAAACGTCCTTCCTGTT
>JAUIKP010000128.1 GCA_030430725.1 Nitrospiria bacterium | reverse complement strand
GAGGTCCATCACTAAAAAAATATTCATTTCATTCTGTAACGTGGAGTGTAGGGTTCCTGATCCATTGCCATACGGATTGAGTGGACTAAAGAGAAACGTATGATGACCATTCTGATCGTAAAATTGTCTTAATGATAAAATTTTGTCGTCGTAGGCCGTGAACTGCTGCTCCCTGCTATGTCCTCTTCTTAACATCCTCTCTCTTTTCCTTATTCTTCCTTGAAATTGGCGAGTGAACCCTTCCTTACTACTTGAACTTGTGCGTGGGCGAGGTCTGTCCGGCGAGGGAAACAGGACACCCCAAAGGAAGACGGTCATCCATTTTCCAATATATGAATGTTCTGTTTGATTGATGAGCTTAATTTATGGGTCTGTTGAAAAATGCCGCCAGCGGCGTTCACGTCATTTTTCCGCGTTCACGTACTACGCGTACGCTCCGTGCGTAAAACGGCTGCGGCCTTCCCTTCGACATGACTTGTATGGTGTCTATCGCTCATTTTTTGAGAAGCTAAAAGGAACTGGGGTGGAGGGACATCGACTGACATCTGCCGCCCGGCGGACAGACTCCCTGAGAACTCTCCCACCCACACCCCCAACGTCGATGAAGAATCTAGCGGCAGGGCTGCTGACCGCCGATTGACCCGCAAGCTCACGTTGGTGTGTGCCACCCCAGCCTCGTTCATTCACTTTTTGGAGGGTACCATCATGCACACCTGTCTGAATGTCGGCGTGGATGTGGCCAAAGACGCCGTCGTGGTCGCGTGCGCGGAGCACAGTTTTCCGGTCAAGAGTGTTCCCAATCAGCGGAGCCCCTTGCGGGCGTGGCTGAAATCTCTCCCAGCCGGTAGCCGCATCGGCTTGGAATCCACCGGGGCCTATCACGAATTGCTGGCTGATCTGGCACAGGCCCACGGGCATCCCGTCTTTTTGCTTAATCCCTTAGACACTCGGCACTATACCAAGGCCATGGGCACTCGGGCCAACACCGACCGAGTGGATGCGGAATTGATCGCGCGGCTCATCGCACAAGAGCACCCACGCTTGCGCGCCTACACGCCCCCTACCGCCAGCCAACGCAAGCTGGATCGGCTCATTCGACGGCGCGCCACGATTGTCCGCCTCAAAGGCACGCTCAAACTGACGATGTGCCATCTGGGCGGCTTTGCCGCCGAACTCAAGGCTGTGGTGGGTAAACTGGATGCCTTGCTCGCCAAGATTGATGCGACCATGGCCGTCATTGCGGCCGGTTCCCCCCACCACCAGGAGGCGCAACACCGGGTGGAAACCATTGTGGGAGTCGGGCCCTTGGTGGGCATCAGCTTGACGAATACGTTGGAGCGCGTCCCGTTTCGCAAGGCGGATGCGTTCGTCGCCTTCATTGGCTTGGACCCGCGGGCGAATGACTCGGGGCACAAAACCGGTCGGCGACGGTTGTCCAAACGCGGCCCCGCCGAGTTGCGCCGCTTGCGGTTTCACGCCGCGATGTCGGCCATCAAAACCAAAGTCTGGAATCCCATCTACGAATCGTACCGCACTCAAGGCTGGAGCACGACGGCCTCGTTGGTCATTATCGCTCGCAAAATCGCCCGGGCCGCTTGGTCTATTCATCATTACCGTACAACATTTAATCCGGAGCGGATCACACAAGGCTTGACATAAACCATAGAATCTCAGGGCAGGACTGGACGGACCCTTCGGGAAGACTCAGGGCCTGCTTTTTTGAACCGACCCGGAGCCTTTGATGCGCAATCTCATCCTGGGCAAATTTGCCCTTGAACATCTTTATGATTCAACACTCCCTTTATGGCAATGCTCTTTATGAATGTTAGGGTTGTTTGGCAAACTTCCAACTGATGTATCATCGAGGCAAACCCAATGTAGACATAACCCTGAGTATTCGCAAAAGGTCGCCAATATCATGGAAAAGTCTGGTCACTCCACCATCTTGTTCAGGTAGAATTGGTTGATTAGTTTCATAATAAATTTTACTGTGTGAAGTATTGAAGAGGATTCATCAACATAGGGGGTGACGAGCACCCTGTCCAGTCGGAAAGTCTTGGTGAATGAGGGGATGGAATGGCCAAGACATAGCTCACATTTTTGTGGTGGGATACTGACAACGAGGGGGAGGTGTCCGGTATGCAATTAATTGGGCTGAATCCAGTTTGAAAGAGATCGATTGACCACATTCTGGGGTTTCATGCGGAGATGATTCCCGAAGATTCTAGAACAATAACCCAGGCCGTTTGGGAACATGTCTTGTTGTAAAGTGCCATAGGAAGAAAACATGGAAGACAAAGGGTTCTTGTCATCACCCGATAGTCACGTATTGAAGGGTTCTGACCAAGAATTGAAGCGGACGTTGCACGATCTCCAGGAACGCGTGAAGGAGCTGACCGCACTTCATTCCACCACCCAATTATTCCACAACGAAGACTTATCGGAACAGGAATTGCTTCAACGCATTGCCGATCTTATTCCGCCCTCCTGGCAATACCCTGAGGTCACAGCCGCCCGGATTCGTTTCGGTCATCTGGAAATTACGACCCCTAATTTTATGGTATCTCCGTGGACCCAGCGGGAGGAGTTTATTTGCCGGGATGGAACGACGGGTGAAATTGAAGTTGTGTATCTGGAGGAACGTCCGACGGAAATTGAAGGCCCTTTCCTGCAAGAGGAGCGAAATTTATTGCATTCACTTGGAGAAATGGTCCGACTCCAGTTGGACCGGAAGCGGACGCAAGCCGCTCTTCGTCAGGCACATGATGTGCTGGAGCAGCGGGTGCTGGATAGAACATCCGAACTGACGACGGCCAATCGGTTGCTGTCGCGGGAAGTGGCACAACGCAAAGAAGCCGAAGAGAAATTAGAGGACTTGATTGGCGAGATCCAGCGGAATCACGATGATCTTATTGCTATTTTGAATCAATTGCATATTGGGACTGCCCTGACCGACAGGGAGGGAAAGGTGACCTTTCTGAGTCAGGCGGCGAAACAGTTATGCGGAAAAGCGGATTTTCCTTATTCAGGTGAATCCTGGAAAGGGTTGTTTAGCGATCCATCTTATCATGCTCAAATAGAGGACATGGTGCATCGTTCTCCTGTGGAACGGCAGGAGGTCTTGGTTCGCATGTCGGCGGTTGGTGGAGAGTGCACCCGTTGGATCAATGTGGATGTCCGGGATGATCCGCGAGACCCGGAACGGAAAATGTTTTTCTTGTACGATGCCTCCGAGGTGCAGACCCTTCGTCAATTATTGGGAGAGACGGGCAAATATCAGGATCTTATTGGCACTAGCCATTCCATGCAATTGGTGTTTCAGCAGATTCAGGATTTTTCGCGTGTAGATTCCACCATTCTTATTGAGGGAGAAACCGGAACAGGCAAGGAATTGGTCGCTCGTGCCATTCACCAAGGCAGCCACCGCAATGAGTTTCCTTTTATTGCGGTGAATTGTGCGGGGTTAACCGAATCCCTCGTCGCCAGCCAATTATTTGGGCATAAGCGTGGGGCCTTCACAGGCGCCGTATCAGATCAACAGGGATTGATCGAAGCCGCTGAAGGAGGAACCTTGTTCCTGGATGAAATCGGGGATATTCCGCTCACCGTCCAAACCAGTCTGCTTCGGGTTCTGCAAGAATGGGAAATTACCCGTCTGGGTGAATCTCGGCTGCGCAAAGTGAATGTTCGTGTGCTTGCGGCCACCCATCATAATCTTGCCAGTGATGTCAGTGCGGGAACCTTCCGAGCTGACCTGTTGTATCGGATTCGGGTTGGAAGGGTGTTATTGCCTGCGCTGCGTGAACGACGGGAAGATATCCCATTGTTAATCAGCCATTTTCTGAACCAGTATCGGGCGACAACAGGAAGGCCTGTGGAGGCCGTGAGTAATGAAGCGCTCCGCCTCTTGATGGCCTATGCTTGGCCTGGAAACGTTCGCGAACTCAAACATGCTATTGAATTCGCCGTCATTCGATGTCCTCAGACGAGTATTCGACCGCAAGATTTACCACCAGAGGTGCTGGTTCAGGATGAAAGTTTTCCAGTGGCCACCTCTGAAGACATAACTTCAAGCCATGATGAAGACAAGGAGAAGATTCTCGCTGCATTGAGGCAGACGGGAGGGAACCGTTCAGCTGCCGCAAAACTGCTCGGGATCGCACGTCTCACCTTGTATCGTCGCCTGTCACGTCTCGGAATTCCTTCTCGCCGTAACACGCCTTCCATTTGAAATCTTTTTAGGGGGAGATAATTGAATGATTCATCCTCCGACCGAAAGTTGACCCTTTCCCGCTTAAGCGAATCCGGGTGGGAGAGCATTCTGAAGGGGCCGGCTTCGAATCCGTCAACCCCAGGCAGGCTACGGTTTGGCTTTCCACGGACCAGGCCGAAAAGCCCAGCTTAGTAGGCGAACGCGGGCGAGAAGGCTCCTGTTTGCGTGCCTTCGCGATGTTTCCACATGTCTTCTTTTCTTCTTTTGTGCATGAGAGCAGTTGCTAAAATCCCGCTTCTCTAATTGTCTACAGATTAAGGTGTTGTTCCGCATTCAAATTTATAAGAAACACATCTGAAGGCATGTAAGACTAGCATGTTACACAATGTACCATGTTGTTACGCTTTTGATCCATTTATATGTAACAGATCCGCACGTTCATTTTAATTAACATATTTTAAGTTGTTGAAACTAAACGTAAATGCTGCCATTAAGACTATTGGTCTATAAATTGGATAGACATGATGAGGAGATGAAAAAATATAGATTATTTTTTGAAGCATTCAGCGAGAAGTGAGGAGTCCATGAATCACAAAATATTGTTGTCATTTTTCCTCGTGGGGTTATTCCTAGGCATTCCACAATTTGTTTTGGCTGGTGAGGTTACGAAAGAACAGATCTCTGAATGGAAACTGGAAACACAGGGTTGGTCCATTCAAGACCATATAGCTGCTGCGAATTCTGAAGAAGAGGAAGTCCAGACTTTAGAGGACCGCATTCGGCATTTGGATAAACGCATAAGCAAGTTGGAGGAAAAGCCATACTTCGATCCAAAGGGGTTCACCAGAAGTTCCCTGAGGCTTCTCTCCAGCACAATGGAAAAGCAAGAGAAACTTCTGAATGAAAAGATTGCTTGGCATTTTCGGCAAGCCGACCAGGTCAAGCTGACGGAGGAGTAATGGAACCTCCAAGAAAGAGTAGATGGGGTCTGCCTGGCTATCGGAATCGACTGTCTGTGAGAAATTTGCCCCTTCCGTCGATGAAGCGTGTCGACTCTAATCGACTCTAATGTCACCTGGCCAATGTGGAGCATCGACTTCGAATTCGAGAGCATGACGTTGACTGACCTCACTGGCTTTTGCATGGATTCCTTTTAGAGGAAGCCGCCTTATACGGTGTACGCCGGGTGGCTTTCTATCTCTTGAGAGTGTGTTCCCTAAGACTTCCTTCGTAGCCAGGCTTTGACCGCCAAGCACCGCATGCAGGTTCTATTGATTGGTATGAGGAGCTTGAGAGAATCAGCGGTCAAGAGCCAAGATTCTTTTCATGGATCGCCTTGCAGAGCCCCGATCTTTGACTGAAGATTTCCTTGCCAGGCTGGGGGATTTCACCGGCTACCTCTCTAGCCCGCTCCATCTTTTTCTACCGCAGGCAAAATACTGGTCAACAATATACTCGAAGATCTGAAAGACAAATGTGTAACAATATGTAACATAATTGTTCGTTTTTGTTACATTCTAATGTAACATTGTTACATATCAATGATTGGTAAATTAAGTTTAAGTTCTTGAATTTAATGGAAAATATAAGCCAAGACTTATGGGCATGAAAAATGGATATTAAAAAACTGTGTACGAGAGCAAGGACAACATTCAGTAAGGCAAGTTCTACTGAACTTCCAGAAACTGATTAAGGACTGAAGGAGGAAGGTATGAAGAGTAAATTATTTTTTTCAGCTTTTCTGGTGTGTGTGTTCCTAGGGCTTCCACAATTTGCTTTGGCCAGTGATAACGGACCGGAACAGAATTCTGCTTGGAAACTTGAAACGCAAGGTTGGTCGATTCAAGATCATATGACTGCAGCAAAAGCCAAAGAAGGAGAAATCCAATCTCTACAGAGCCGTGTTCAGCAGCTGGAAGAGCGGATTGCCCATTTTGAGAAAAAGCCACACTTTGACCCAAAGGGGATTCAAAGAAGTTCCATGAAACATATTGCTTCGACTTTGAAAGGAGATACGAATCTTCTGAATGAGAAGATCGCTTGGCATTACAGGCAGTCTGACCAGGCCAAGCTGACCGAGTAATTCCCTGCCCTGTATGAGTAGTTGAAAAAAGTCATAAATTCCTATCGCTGATCCATGGGGCGGAGAGGTTGTATATGCCACCGTCCCATGGAAAATCAAATTATCTCCCACCTGTATCGTTCTTGCCTGATGGATTTGTCAGGCTTTTTTTTAAAGCCTTTTTGACACCTGTGGAATAATAGGTCTGTCACGTCCTTCACACCCGATGTTGAAGGAATGAGGCGCAATCGCTCCAACCATATGAGGAGGGGATCTCCCTGGTGACACCTACTCCTAAGTAGGCCCAGGCAAAAATGTACAATAAAAGATTAGAGACGTGGAGATATCTGAGGGAAATAGCTGTGCGAATGAGTACAGCGTCCTGGTGCGGATTCGCTCAATTGCGGTGAAAAAACATGAAGTTTTTTTCACAATTCTTCCTGAATTAAATTAATTTTTTACGTTAACGAGAAGGCAATCTGGGAGATGTGGTTGTTGACCTTACTAAGCTATTGAAAAATCATAGATGTTTGTATTTGGTTTTAATATCGGCGAAATACTTACTTTGACAATGAGAATAGTTATCGATATACCATACGCAAACTGTTAAATGGCTCATTAATTGCTTACTTTTTACAAAAATTTAGCTATATACTTTGGCCTATGAATCACCATTGCTTGTTCAAACATGACCGTAAGGTTATGATCCTTCGTACTTATACGCTTTGAGGGTTTATAGATGATAGTCGATATGAATCACCCAATCGATCAACTAAGCGGATCCTTCTATCAAACTTTGCTGGAAGTCACGAACGTCTTAAATTCCCAACGGAATTCGGAAGATCTGTGGAAAGCCATTACGGGACATATCAAAAAGGTGATCCCTTGGGAGCGTGCGGGGATTACGTTGTATCATTCTGACATAGATGCCTTTCGGTTTTACGCGGTGGAAACGAGTATGTCGGTGGTGAAGTTGAAATGCGATGCCATCATCCCTCGAGAAGGCAGTGCAATGGGATGGGTGTATAACCATCGGCGTCTTCATGTACGTCCCAATATACAGCAGAATCCGGTATTTTTAGAAGATGCGTTTTATCACGAAGAGGGCCTGGGAAGAATGATCAATATTCCCATGATTATCGGGGATAGCTGCATCGGATCTTTGAATATCGGCAGTGTGGAATCGGGAGAACCTGATCCGGAAAACGTTTTGTTTTTGCGCCAAGTGGCGACTCAAATTGCTTTTGCCATTGACCATGTGCGGGCTTATGAAGAGATTCACTACCTGAAGGAACGACTCGCTCGTGAAAATGCCTATCTCCTAGAAGAAATCAAAGTTTCGCACGATTTTGGAGCGATGGTTGGAAACAGTCAAAAGTTTAAAAATGTGCTGGAACTGGCCCAGGCCGTGGCTCCAACCACGACCTCCGTGCTCATTATGGGGGAAACGGGAACAGGGAAAGAGTTATTAGCACGGTTAATACATGAGTTGAGCCCACGCCAAGTAAAGCCTTTTGTCCGAGTCAATTGTGCGGCGTTGCCTTCGGGGTTGGTGGAAAGTGAACTCTTCGGTCATGAAAAAGGCGCATTTACCGGTGCGGAGAATGGAAGACCCGGCAAATTTGAATTAGCCAATGGTGGCACCCTATTTCTTGATGAAATCGGGGAGATGCCGGTTGAAGCGCAGGCAAAACTTCTGAGGGTCTTGCAAGATGGCATCGTGGAACGAGTCGGAAGTATCGAAGGCAAAACTGTCGATGTGCGAATTATCGCCGCGACCAATAGCGATTTAAGCAAGGCGATTGCTGAGGGGCGTTTTCGTTCCGACTTATATTATCGACTGCATGTTTTTCCGATTGTGGTGCCTCCTCTCCGTGAACGTCTGCATGATATTCCCCTTCTGGTGCGACATTTCATGGAGAAAAATCGGC
>JAUIKP010000127.1 GCA_030430725.1 Nitrospiria bacterium | reverse complement strand
TTGGGTTGGAGATTCTCTTCTCGATCCAGAGTGTTTTTTATATCCAATGTGTCGGGCATAATTCAGAGATAGTACCTTATGCGATTGACAAATTTCTCGCCCTGAGTTTCAACCAGCAGATGCACCCAAATGAGTTTTAATTTAATGCATTCAATGCGGAACCGGCCTTAAACCACGCAATTTGTTGTTCGGTCATACTATGATTGGCTTGAATGACCACTTCCTGACCACCCTTCTTGTGAAGGACGACCTGCACTGGTTTGCCTGGTGCAAGTCCACTTAACCCTTTCACACTGATCCGGTCTTCCTGTTCAATTTGGTCATAATCCTTCGGATTCGCAAACGTCAGCGGAAGAATGCCTTGCTTCTTGAGATTGGTTTCATGAATGCGCGCAAAGCTTTTCGTCAGAACTGCTTGGACGCCCAAAAATCTTGGAGACATCGCCGCGTGCTCACGGCTGCTCCCTTCACCATAGTTTTCATCTCCCACCACAAACGACCCCAAACCTTTTTCTTTATACCTTCGGGCAATTTGCGCAAGAGTCAATCCTGACTCTCCGGTTAAGACATCATTGCCTTTTCCCGCCTCATCTGAAAAGGCATTGTTGGCTCCAAGAAACATGTTGTCACTGATCTTGTCCAAATGTCCCCGGAATTTGAGCCACGGACCGGCGGGAGAAATATGATCCGTTGTGGTCTTTCCTTTGGTTTTTATTAATAGCGGTAACTTTTCAAAATCTTTCCCATCCCATTTTGGGAAAGGCTTTAATAATTGCAATCGCTCGCTAGTAGGAGGAATGTCCACTTGAAGCTTGGAACCATCCTCAGCAGGTTGAACAAAACCTTCTTCCCCTTTGGCAAATCCCTTGGCCGGCAATTCATCACCCTGAGGCGCCTCAAATTTGAAGTCTTTCCCATCTGCGGTTTTCAATGTGCCCTTGATCGGATCAAAGCCCAGATCACCTGAAAACGCATAAGCCGTGACCACTTCCGGACTAGCCAGGAATGATAACGTTTCACTCACCCCATCATTCCGGCCGGGAAAGTTTCGGTTAAACGTACTGACAATAGAGTCGGCTTTGCCTTTCACGGCATCCGCTCGTTTCCATTGACCAATGCAGGGTCCACAGGCATTTGCCAGGACGGTGGCCCCCATACTTTCAAAGGTCTCCAAAAATCCTTCGCGCTTCATGGTGTGGTAAATCCGTTCTGATCCCGGGCTGACCAGAAAAGCCGTTTTGGCTTTAAGCCCAGCTTGTAACCCTTGCTTGGCAATATGCGCGGCGCGACCGATGTCTTCATAAGAAGAATTCGTACAGCTTCCGACTAATGTCGCTTTTAATTGAACGGGATAACCTTTCTCTTTGGCTTCAGCTGCCATCTTTGAAATTGGCCTCGCCAAATCAGGGGTATGAGGACCCACAACATGAGGCTCAAGAGTGGACAAATCGATTTCGACGATTTCATCAAAGTATTTTTCCGGAGACTGATAGACCTCAGGGTCCGCAACCAACATGCTTCGATTGGCTGCTGCCAATTTGGCAATATCAGCCCGCTCCGTGATATTCAAGTACGCTACCATTTTTTCATCGAACGGAAAAATAGAAGTCGTGGCTCCCAGCTCAGCTCCCATATTGGTAATGGTGCCTTTGCCTGTCGCACTAATGGTTTCCGCGCCAGGGCCAAAATATTCCACAATCTTATTGGTTCCACCCTTCACCGTCAGGAGGCCACAAATATACAAAATGACATCTTTGGGGGATGCCCAGCCATTCAGCTTTCCGGTTAACTTCACGCCGATGAGTTTGGGATGCAGAACCTCCCATGGAAGACCCGCCATCACTTCCCCCGCATCGGCTCCACCGACGCCAATGGCCAACATTCCCAACCCGCCACCGTTTGGCGTGTGTGAATCGGTGCCAATGATCAATCCTCCAGGAAATCCATAATTTTCCAACACTACCTGATGGATGATCCCTGCCCCAGGCTTCCAGAATCCGATCCCATATTTTTTCGCGGCCGAGGCCAGAAAATTATAGACTTCCCTGTTTTCATCACATGCGCGCAGAAGATCTTTTTCCGATCCGACTTCAGCCCGGATCAAGTGATCGCAATGGATAGTACTCGGAACAGCGACTTGATCTTTTCCCGCTTGCATAAACTGCAACATAGCCATTTGAGCCGTCGCATCCTGCATCGCGACTCTATCGGGACGAAGAGCGAGCATGGCTTTTCCACGTTCCCAGACTTGGGTATCGAAATCATCCGCATGACTGACTAGGATCTTTTCTGTCAGCGTAAGAGGTCGCCCAAATTTTTTGCGAGCTTTGTCCACAATTCCCGGCATTGAAGTATATAGTTTTTTGACCATTTCTAAGGACATAGCACCTTCTCCTGGGTTCAGTTCAACATAGATAAGATTGATAAAATTCAACCAAAAAGTCCATTCACACCCTCATTACTTTAACGGTGGCACCTCTCGCCGCTTTGGAGAGGCATAATTTACCAGATAGTCAAATAATCGGATGAGCCGACTCCCTTGCCGCTTTTGATCCGTCCAATGTCCAATCATTCCGATGGTTCGCGACAAAATAAAGAAGCCATTGAGGCTATCAACCGGAAAACCAATATCGACTAACACCGCCGCCATAGTTCCATCGACATTGAGAATGAGATTATCTTTTTTGACAGCGGTAACTTTTTCGACTTCCAATGCAAAATCCAAGTGCGGCGTGGCCATGTTCAAACTTTTCACATACCCAACCAACTCCTTCACCCGCTTATCCGGATTTTTCAAGCTTTTGACTCGATGACCGATTCCCGGAACGGGTCCCACATTTTTCTTCATGTAGACCAGGAAATCATCAACCGAAAGTTTGTTGTCGATCGCGTATTTGAACCATCGCCCCGCGTCCGTCACCGCCCCACCAAATCGCGGACCGATCATAATCATACCGGCTGCGACGGCTTGAGATAATCCGATTCCAGCACAAGCGGCAATAATCGTCGTCAAGGCTCCACTCACGCATGGGCCATGATCGGCCGACAGCATGATAATGCGTTTAATGATTTCGGCTTCCTGTTTGGAGACAAGTCGATTGTCCCATAGCAAGCCGATAACATGAGGGATGTCATATCCGTTATTGATCAGTTCAGAAGCTGGATATCCCTGATACAGCGGTTCGTCACCGCGGTCGTCACTGATTGTGGAACGAATCAGCGGCGTCACCAGCACTTCCCCTTCCTTCATGCTCTCTTGCACCGTTTTGGGAAGCCTTGGCATGTCCGATGCAGCCAAATCCGGTATGGGCTTGACCTGTCCACTTTTCAGTAACTCTTCATGGGTAGCCTTGATAGCCGGCCCCAGAGCCCCAAAGGTATCCGGCACAATCGCGCCAGATTTTTTCAGGGCTTCAGATTTGGCCCGCGCAGATCCTTCGCCCTTTAATCCTTCTTTCGCCCCGGCATGCCCGAATTTCATTCCCTTCGGGAGACTCTCCTGACAAAAGCCTGATACGACCGCGAGTAATTTAATCCGGCGTTTCTTGGCCCCGTACCATTCGGCAGCCCGTTCTTCCAAATCTCCGCCCATTTCCCCGACGATGACCACCGCCTTGGTTTGCGGATCGTTTTCAAACATTTCCAGATAGCTGACATAGTCGGTTCCCGGATAGGCATCACCGCCAATACCGATCGCCGTCGTGATGCCGTCTGCAAATTGTGAACAAATCCAAATAATCTCGTTCGACAATCCCCCGGACTTGGTGATCACGCCGAAGGAACCAGGACGATATAGTTTGCACGCCACCAAATTATCAAACGCGCCCCCAATCACTCCGAGGCGACATTCTCCTGCCGACACTACCCCAATTGAGGAAGGGCCATTAAAGGTCTTCCCAAGCTTACGGGCATGCTTACCCAAAAGTTTGGCATCTTTTTCAGGCACCCCTTCAGTGATCATGGAGACAGTTTTAATATGCGGGTCATTCAATGCTTCCATGGTACCGGCATAGGCCCGATCTGCTCCGATATAGACCAGACTCGTGTTAATTTCCGGATGGTTGGCAGTTGCTTCAGCGACGGTTTTATAAATGGGGATCATTATTAATTCGGTCCCACAAATGATCTCATTGGTCTTCCCCGCATCGGGGGGATAGACGAAAGCAGAGACATTTAATGGTTGCTTAATCATGTACCGGAACTCAGCCATACGACGAGCGGCATTTACCCCAGCCACCCCCCCTTGAATGACGACATGCGTGTCTTTGGTTGCAAGAATACTCATCGAAACGGTCTCCTACATCTTCAAGGTCTAATAGGTTATTTTGCGGCCATGGCCATATCGACAATGTCCGTTAACGGCGTTTTGCGGTCAAATACCTGAATATCAAAACCTTCATCCTGAAGCGCACGCATGGCCGCTAATCCCTGTAATTCGTTTGGACCACCCCGGCGAACCCAAATCTTGACACCCTGGAGCTTGCCTTCCGCTTTAGCCTTTCGAAACGCGTTGATAATGCCACCAAAGGTCTTTTTGACATCGGTAAAATTCGCAATAGCTCCACCCACAATAATATGTTTAATGCCAGGCAACGAGCAGACTTTTTCCGTCAGAACTTCCACTGCCCAGTCCGGTGGATCGCCTGAATATTCTGCATAATTCGCAAGTTTGCCACCACGGGCCACCACAGCATCTGAGTAATAGACGCTGGCGCCACCACCGGCAGGTAACATGGCAATATTACCGCCGGGAATCTCAATGAGCTTGACTGAGCCTTTCACCTTGGCATCGACCGCCATGACTTCTTCTTCATTTTTTGTATAAGCGCGCCCAAATTCAGCCGCAAACGGAAAGGTCCAGTCCTTATGCCTGAACTTGGCATCACCATCCAGTAGAGTCACCGCATCCAGTGCCACGAGTTCTCCCTGGCCACTGAGCACAACCGGATTCACTTCTACGTATTGGGCATCTTCGTTATCAAAACAAGCATATAGTTTCTTCAGAAATTCCGCCATCTTAGAAGCCGTGTCGCCGGAAAAACCCGCATCTTTTACCAGGGAGGAAAGTGCGGAATCCGACAGGGTCTCACCGGTTTCAATGGATACATGCTTGACCTTATCCCAATTGGATTCCACTTCGATGCCACCACATGTTGCCACTAAGAGATCTACTCCATCACGAGTCGATTTGGCCGCGGCATAATATTCTTCTTTGTGATCAACCGCCTCGGAAACAATCACCTGTTTAATCGTCAGGGTTTCCAGTTCTTTGCCAAGCATTTCACGCACAGCCGCTTTTGCAGCGGTTAAATCCAAGCCCACCTTGACTAACCCCAATTTAAAACGAGAGCCAAGTGCTTCATGCGCTTTGACTACCAGTTTACTTTTTTGGAGCCAATCATTGACCTGAGATAACTGGTCAAATTCATCACTCGAGGTCACGACAGCATAGTTGGGAGTTGAAATCCCCCATTTTCGCAATAAACCCATTCCCGGGCCTTCAAGAACTTTTGCCATAATCCAACCCTTCCTTCAGGGACTCTTCATAATGGTTAAGGACAAACGTAGCACAACCCGCCTGCCGCGCGGAACGGTGCATTGTACGAATGCCCTTATCCCACTGCAATCAATCAAAAGACCCATGAGCCCCTTTCAAAAGTCCCAGTATCACCACGGGGAATGCCCATAAGAATGTCACGACTCCCTTAACAAAAAAACCTATTTAAAATTAGTTAGTTGAGATGAGAAGAACCCCATCCCTGTCCCAAGCCACAGCCTTCCATCAAGTAACCCAACAATAGCCTGCCCTCTGCTGCTATAAGAAAACGCCCCGACCCTGTCCTCGTATTCACTTTGTTGCTTAAAAAACCATCAGCCCTCCTCACAAAATTTTTGCCTTCGTGTCAACTTTGTGCTTGAGAGCCTCGTCATCCTTCATAGGCATAGCATTTTCAGTATGCGGAAAATGATCGGGGCAGCATGTATCCTGACTTCTGCAAATAAATTGGTACAGGAATCCCTTCTTTTCTACTCCGACATCTTTTTGGAGAGGCCAGTTGAATGGAATTCCCTCTATTGCCACAATAAATTTTTCTTCGAATCCATGTTCGACAGCATCGAGCCCCAGTCTATTTGGATCACAAAATATGGCTTCCCCTTTAAGGCAAGAACCTATCCAAGAATATGAGAAATACCGGATAAAATTCCCTCGTCATACAAAACTTCACTGCCTATTACCAAATCATAAAACTTTTTCGGTTCAATTTTTCCGTCCCTGCATTCAACAGGCACATGTCAAAATCGCTGATATGGTTCAGACGAGAGTACTCCTGTGCCGCTTCAAGCGTAATAGGCACCAAGCCAGAAAGCCTGATAAATGGTCCAAGGTAAGCAGCAACCACTCCGGCCAACCCTGCTGCGCCACAGCCAATTTCCAGAACATTGGCGCCCTGCAGTTTTGTTGGGAAAAACTGATGAATGAGACACTTGGAAAACACCTCTTCAGAAGGCCAAATTTGATCCCAGTATCCCTATCCGAGAGATTCGTTACCCCCCACATCCAATGAGGTTTCGATAGGGATGTCTCGCGTGGTCTTACAGTCAATGGGAACATCCCCGATTTTGGGAAGGGTTACAACTTTCACAAAACCCACACGAATTATTCCCCCCCAAAAAAGCCGAGCCGGGCTCCTTTCGGAACCCGGCTCGTTGCACACATCCCCAGTATAACGATAATACCGGAAGACCAGCCTACGTTTAGAACCTAGGCTAAACCACCTAAGATGGCATTAAGAGTCGCACTGGGACGCATGGCGGCCTTCACCTTAACCGGATCCGGACGATAATACCCACCGATATCCTGAGACCGTCCCTTTGCTGCTTTCATCTCTTCAAGAATGGTATCGAGTTTAGACTCCAACTCTTTTGCAATCGGGGCGAACTGCTTTTTCAGATCCTGATCATCATCCTGAGCCGCCAGTTCCTGCGCCCAATACAAGGCCTCGTATACATGACTTCCGGCATTATCCAATTGCCCCAGTTCACGTCCTGGAGACTTCCGGTTGTCCATGAGCTTTCCGGTAGCCCGGTCCAATGTTTCCGCCAGGATCTTTGCTTTTTTGTTGTTTTTGTTTTGACTTAAGTGCGCAAACGATTCGGCCAGGGCGAGAAACTCCCCGAGGGAATCCCAGCGTAAATGTCCTTCTTTGACAAACTGCTGTACATGCTTCGGGGCCGATCCTCCCGCTCCGGTTTCAAACAGTCCTCCGCCATTGATAAGTGGAACGATGGACAGCATTTTGGCGCTGGTACCCAACTCCAAAATCGGGAATAAGTCAGTAAGATAATCCCGAAGCACATTTCCAGTCGCCGAAATGGTATCAAGGCCGTCCTTCGCACGTTTGAGTGAGAACTTCATGGCATCAACCGGTGCCATAATTTGAATGTCCAACCCTTTCGTATCATGATCCTTGAGGTAGAGATTGACTTTTTCAATGACCTGGGCATCATGAGCCCGATTTTTATTGAGCCAGAATACCACCGGCGTTGAAGAAGCCTTCGCCCGGTTCACCGCTAGCTTGACCCAATCCTTAATAGCAACGTCTGTCGTATAACAACTGCGCCAGATATCGCCTTTTTCGACATCGTGTTGCAGCAAGACATTCCCTGCTCCATCCAGCACTCTGACTACGCCTTTCCCTGTGGATTCAAATGTCTTGTCATGTGATCCGTATTCTTCGGCTTTTTGTGCCATTAACCCTACATTGGGTACGCTGCCCATTGTGGAAGGATTGAATTCACCGTTTTCGCGGCAAAAATCGACTACCGCCTGATAGATACCGGCATAACTCCGGTCAGGAATGATAGCTTTCATGTCATGCTCTTTACCATCAGGTCCCCACATTTTTCCAGAGGTTCGCAGTGCAGCTGCCATGGATGCATCAATAATAATGTCACTCGGTACATGAAGGTTGGTAATGCCCTTGTCGGAATCTACCATCGCCAGTGCCGGTCCATTCTTGAGACAGTCCTGGATATCTGACTCGATTTCCTTCTTTTTGGCCTCCGGTAAATTTTTAATTTTGGCCAGAATGTCACCTAACCCATTATTCGGGTTGGCGCCCAATTCAGCGAATGTTTTTTCGTGTTTTGTAAAGACGCCCTCGAAGAATGCCCTCACCGCATGACCAAACATAATGGGATCCGAAACTTTCATCATAGTGGCCTTCAGGTGTAACGACCACAAAATGCCCTTCTGTTTGGCATCGGCCACTTGCTCTTTGAAGA
>JAUIKP010000551.1 GCA_030430725.1 Nitrospiria bacterium | reverse complement strand
ATCCCCTTCCGTCAAGCTGTTCCCACGACAAAAAATAGCCGCACGCTCCATGATATTTTCCAGTTCACGAATATTTCCCGGATAGGGATAGCGCTCCAACAGCCGTTGGGCTTCCGGCTCAATCGCCGTAACCTCTTTACCAAGATCACTGCTTTGTCGAATCAACGTCGCAAGGGCTAGAGGAATAATATCCTCTGTCCGATTCCGTAATGATGGGAGGTTCAAAGACACCACATTCAGTCGAAAGAACAAGTCCTCCCGGAATCTGCCTTGCGACACATCTTTGCGCAGATCGCGATTTGTGGCCGCAATCAGACGAAAGTCCACCTCAATATCCTCCTGGCCACCCAACCGTCTAAACGAACGCTCTTGTAATACTCGAAGCAATTTCGCTTGCATTGAAGGATTGAGGTCTCCAATTTCATCTAAAAAGAGCGTCCCGCCTTCCGCCTGTTCACAGAGGCCTGGTTTGCGCTGGTTGGCCCCCGTGAAAGCCCCACGCTCATAGCCAAACAATTCACTTTCAAATAATTCCTGAGGAATGGCTGTGCAATTCACCCCCACAAACGGACCTTTGTCCCGGGGGCCGTTATGATGAAGTACCCGAGCGACAAATTCTTTCCCGGTTCCTGTTTCTCCAAACAGAAGAACCGTCGTTTTCAAATTTTTGGCCATTTCCTGAATTTGCCCGACCAATTCTTTCATACTCGGACTATTGGCAATCAGACTGTTGAAGGCATACCGACCGGGTCTATCCTGCGTTTCAAAGTCGATACGGCGCCGGAGGGCCAGATAGTCCAATGCCCGATTGATCACAGGCTCTACACTGGAGAAATCGACGCTTTTAATCAGAAAGTCATATGCCCCGAGTTTAATGGCTTCCACCGCATCTTCCACCGTGCCATAGGCCGTAAGGAGAATGACAAGGGACTGTTGAGATTTCGCACGAATTTGCTTGAGAGTCTCCAGTCCGCTTAACCCGGCCATTTTTAAATCTAACAAAATTAAATCGGGCACATCATGATCAAGAGCTTCCAATAAGGCTTCCCCCGAAGTAAAGCTTCGAACATGATGGTGTCGTTTGGCGATCCGCCGGCTGATGGCTTGGCGAACCACATCATCATCATCCGTAACAAAAATGTTCGCGCGCATCGGTTACACCGTTGGAAGTTGGGGTTGACATACGCAAGGAAGCCACCATGTCATGGTGGTCCCAATACCTGACTGACTTTCCGCATGAATTTCTCCTCCATGGGCTTCAATGATATTTCGACAAATAGGCAATCCCAGTCCGGTTCCACGATGCTTGCCAGTGGTAAAAAACGGCTCGAAAATTCGAGGAAGAGCACTGGGACTGATTCCCTTTCCATTATCTTTGACGGTAATACGCAGTCCCGGTGTTCGTTCAATGGTTTCCTCTTCCAGGGACAGACCTAGACATCCTTCCTCCGACATTGCCTCAACGGCATTTTGGATCACGTTGAGCAATACTTGCTTCAATTGATCCCGGTCTGCTTGGATGGGATGCGGATTGGCAGGCGAATGGAAATCGATCTGGATCGCTTTTTGTTTTATGGGTT
>JAUIKP010000126.1 GCA_030430725.1 Nitrospiria bacterium | reverse complement strand
TTAACATTTTCACTCGTGTGTAAAATGTTAATTTCTGGCGCAGCTCAGTATAACAACTGGTGTGCTGCTTGCCAACTTAGATACTCTTTACCCTCTGTCAATGTGGCTAAGAGGTCAGACAACTGTGCTTTGGCCTCTGCCGGATCGTGACCACTGGCAATGAGTCCCCGTAACCGAACGGCTTCCTTTCGGGCTTGATCAGGGGTGAAGGTCCCATGCGTCCCAATGGTATAGCGTTTTTTAGCGGTCGCTCGGCCCCCCAAGCGGTATTGGAGGAGATAGGCTTTATGGCCGCTCGGCGTGATTTTCAGCCCAAAGCCGGGTAGAGTGGTATCCCACACGAAGACATCTTTTGGCCCAGGGAGAAAGCTGTCAATTTTGGATTTCGTAAGGGGAGCATTCATGTCTGGCTACCTGTCTGGCTGTCCGCTAGCATCCACCCAGCATCCACCGGAGAGGAAACAGAAAGAATTGAACGGAACCTATTAAAGCATAAACACCCTATCAATGCTAGCTTTTTGGAATTGTAAGGAAATTTGCGGAACGGCGAAGAATGAGCAAAAAACAGATTCTGGATCTGGCTGCCCAGGTTCGATCCCTGGTCCCCCAGCCAGCTTTTCAATATTCCACGTTTTCCCCAAACCCATCGGTATCACAAAATAATCCATCCCGTTTATTTTTAAAAATTGAGGGATGAGTGCGAGAGCTCGGATTTTTATAGTGATTTCCTGAGTTCACTCAAGCCTAAGGATTTGGAAGCTTAAGAGAGTAGCAAGAAATGTTTCTGTCTACTTGTTGAACTGGTTGTGTAATCCTGAGAAAATTAAAGGGCAAGGGGAATGATCATTTCAGAGGGGACGCTATGAATTTTCATCAACGGGGCATGGAGCTGATTAATAGCCTAAAGGATCATATACTAGAGGTTCTTCGTGGGCATCCGGATGCCGAGCCCGGGGGAAAGGGGGTTTTTCAGGAAGAAATTGCCCGTCGGGCAGGGTTGCATAATATGGGCACCGGGGAATTGGACCATACCTGTGGTGAGATGTTGCGGTTGCTTCATAAAGACACCATGATCGAATTGGTGAAAGAGGTTGAGCAGGATGAAAAGAGGAAACGGTGGGGTTTGAACTCACGATAAGTTTTGGCTCATTTCTCCGTGTTGCACTTCAAATTTTCATTCACTTCTCTCCGACTGACAATTATTGGTTACCGATGGCGTCAATAAGGGGTCTCCACGGCCATCTTTCCCCTTTGTAAAGTCCACTGTTTGCCCTTGCTATCTTTGAGTCTCCTTTTTTGATTGGAAGCTGAATAAGTTTCCGAATCAACAGTGCGGGTATATTCGCTGGCTCTAGGATTCCCAAATTAAGAGAGAGGCCGCAATTGCCGAAGAGAATAGACTCTAGCCGTTGTCTATCAGTGTGGAAAAAAGAATAGGCGGCGACCCTGGAAATGGGCTTTTTGAAACTATCCGTGTGGCTCTCTCATCCCGCGACCTGCTCAAAAAGGTGAGGGGGATTCAATTGTCGAAAAATCTTCTTGCCCACTATGAGCGTCTTCCCGATTAAGCAGGTTGCATAAACTGAGGGCTTGAGTCGGCGGGAAGTCTTATCAGTGCGTGGTCTTACCAGCGAGGACGGTGGCTCGGCAATATGGTAGGGACCCAAGTACTTCCAGGTACCGTCAGGAAGGTGATTATAGTGAATCAGGTGTTCTCAGTTCTCCATGACCGTTCGGACCTCTTGGGATTCCGGTCGAATGGTCGTCTCCTAGCGCTTTCGCTTGCGCACCGTCCCCTTCCGTGTCGCGGTATTCCGCCTGGACGGATGATGATGATGGGCCTCTGCCTCCTCTCGCTTGGAGAGTGCATCCTGCACTTTTGATTGTAGCTCGTGGCGGGAAAATATGACATACTTTTTCAATGAAACACCATGGTGTTTCTTCTTTAGTTTTAGTTGTTATGACGGAAAGGGAATATTAGATTGAATAGCAATCGCAGAATAATTTTTGTGATAGATCTCTCCCTGAATTTTTTCCCAGAGAGTGTCAAGGGAATTGTGGAAAGGAGGAAATAGAATGACAATCGTGATGCCGGTAGTTGCCATATTTCTGATAACCCTGAGCAGTGTTTTTCCTCTTCAAGCAGAGGTCATTGTTGAAAAGCAGGGAGGCGAAGAGGGAGCGTTGTCTCTTGAACATCGACAGGGAAGCCGTCGCCCTGGTAAAGCGCCAATGCGGATTGAAGAACCGGATGGAACGCTACGACCTCTTCCATCTGGGTCGATACCCAAGAGTCGTATGAGTACGGAAGGCTTACGGGATGTTCCGGATGCGGGGGGAGGAACAATGGTGAATGTTGAGGGTCGGTTTCAGTCAATCCTGAAGGTTCCTGACGGAGGGGACCATGCGATTCATCAGCATGACCCTGCGGACCTACAGCCCTTGAAGCCCTGAAGATCTTTGGAATAGATCCTTTCATTTCATGAATGATTCTAAGGCCAACCTACGGAGGCGCCCCTCTACTTCTCAGTTACCGATACCTTTCGGCCTCTGCGTGTCTGGATTTCTGGTCGTCTTATTCTTTGGCGGTTTTGGTCCCTTGACCGAGACCTTCGGTGCCACCATTATTATTGTGAATAAAGATGGTCCCGGGGAAGGATTTAACGATCCTGCGCCTTTTACCCCAGTGGGTGGAAATACGGCCACCACCCTTGGGGAGGCACGGTTGAAAGCATTTGAGTATGCGGCAAATATTTTAGCGCAGGTGCTGGTGAGTACGGTGGGCATTCGAGTCGATGCTCGAATTGATTCCTTAGGAGCAGGAATACTGGGATCGGCCGGCCCCAATACCGTCCACCGGAATTTTCCCAATGCTCCTGTGGCGAATACCTGGTATGTGCAATCTCTGGCAAATAAACTTGCAGAGCAGGATTTGGACCTTACTACCAGTGATATAAGTGCCACCTTCAGCGCGAATTTTACGAATTGGTATTTTGGGCTGGATGCCAATCCCCCATCTGGACAATTTGATTTTGTTACCGTGGTACTTCATGAAATTATTCATGGCCTTGGTTTTTTGTCACTTGTTGATGTGCAAACCGGAGAAAAATTCCTAGGAAGCGATGATGCTTTTATGCGTTGGTTGGAGCTTCATGGAGCCAGTCCGGCCAATTATCCCTTGATGACCGATAGCCAAAGGCAATATGCGAATGTTGCTGGGCCAAATCTGCATTTTATTGGTGCCAATCTTCAAGGAGCATCCGGGATACTGACGGCGGGACGAACAGGTACTCATGTTCAGATGTACGCTCCCAACCAGGTTCAATTGGGTTCATCGGTGTCTCATTTCACGAACACGATAAAGCCTGATCAGCTTATGGAGCCTGGGATAGCTTCCGGAAGGGCGTTGCATGATCTCGGGTTAGCTCAGCCTCTGTTGGAAGATTTAGGATGGATATTTGAAGCCGGCGTGAGTTTCCCAACTCGAAATGATGTCAACGGTGACGACAAGGGAGACCTCGTCTGGCGCAACACGAGTACGTGGGCTGTTGCGATTTGGTTGATGAACGGTTCTACGGTTGCTTCCTCCGGTTCATTGGGCGTGGTGTCGTCGAAGTGGCAGGTTGCCGGTACTGGAGATGTTAATGAGGACGGGAAAGCCGATGTCATCTGGCGTCACAGCGACACAGGAACGGTAGCGGTGTGGTTGATGAATGGTCTCACGGTCATGTCGGTGGGTTTTCCGGGTAGTGTCTCTATGGATTGGCAAATCGCGAGTGTGGGTGATGTCAACGGCGACGGAAGGGCGGACCTCCTTTGGCGAAACACGAGTAGCGGGGAAGTAACGGTATGGTTAATGATCGGCTCCATAATAGCTTCCTCCGGCCACTTGGGTGCGGTGCCCCTGGAATGGCAAATAGCGGGAACGGGGGATATGAATGCCGATGGAAAAACGGATGTTATCTGGCGCAATGACCTTACTGGTGCAGTGGAAGTGTGGCTTATGCAAGGTCTCACGGTCATGTCAGTAGGTTTTCCTGGAACGGCTTCCACGGATTGGCAGATTGTAGGGGTGGGTGATGTTAATAATGACGGGATGGGGGACTTGGTATGGCGTAAAACGAGTAATGGGGAGGTGGCAATTTGGTTGATGAATGGGGTGACTCTCAGTGCGCCGGGCTTCTTTGGCGTGGTGCCTCAGGGATGGGAGATTGCGAGCACCAGTGATGTGAATGGGGATGGGAGTGCAGATATAATCTGGCGCAATCGACAAACGGGCACGGTGGCGGTGTGGCAAATGAATGGGCTTACCGTCATGTCGGTTGGTTTTCCTGGCAGTACCTCAATCAACTGGGAAATCCAGCCTTAGGCAAAATTTACCATAAAATCCACAATCCCGTGTCCTAGACTCAAAATCAGAAATGTACATAATTGGGCGTCTTCTCAGGTAAACGGGTCGAAATTCGAGACGCATGTGAACTCATTTGTCAGGCGTCTGAGGGATGGTTTTTTGATATAGAGGGTCGTCATCCCAGTTTTTAAGCTCATGCTGGAATTTGCCTTTTCCTGATGGCAAAATATTGTTTTCAAGTGCATTGTTTTTACACGGACAAATTAGTTTGAGGCATTTTTTATTGAAATTAATCCAATTGGGAAGGCATGATCTGGAGATGACAAACAAATTTTCTTGTATGTGAGCATGGCTATGCTGATGGTCAATGTGAAATGGTGGTGGGCGGCTATGCTTGGGGGCAGCATCCTGCTTGCGATTCCTGGTCATTCCGAGATTGGCGCAATCATAGGCGATGTGGTTGGGCATTTTTTTTCCGCACTGATTTTAGCCATTGTGCCCATACTGGGATATCGTCTGTTCTATGAAAAGATCGGTGAAAAAGAAATCACCTATATTTTTGGTGCCGCCTGGATCTATCTTGTGTTTTCGCAAATGTTTGGCTGGTGAAAGCTTAACGTTAAAACACTGAGTATAGTTATTCTCTTGGTTGTAAAGCATTATCGGCCTACCCTCCATCAAATCGATGCAGCAGATTGTGAGACTGCTACATCGGATCACAGGTTTCCTTAGGGACCGGCTCATGTAAGGCCGATTCCCGACAGGCAGGTTGAGGGCAATTGCCCAAGTTTCCTGTGCTTCAGGTGTGGCTTGATCAGGTTAGAGAACCATTAAAACAGTGTTTCTGCTCAATCATAATATTGAGTCATGAATTATAGGAATCATTTTCTTAATTATATTCTTGTTTTTTGTGATTATAGGTTTGCCGTCTTCATGGATTCTTGAGAAATTGGAGGTTCTATTCTCGGGTATTTAAGGATCTGGCAAAAATTCCGATGAATCATCCAACATTTAAAAACCGTTTTATCCTGAAAAAGGCAAACCAACTGAAAGTGTGGGACGCAAAACCATGGGCCTACGTTTCGGAGTTCAAGATGGAGTTGCCAGGATGCCAGGCAAGCCACATAGTCTCCTTGCTCATGGGCGGAGTGGCTTCGCTCGGCATGACTCACAGGCATAAAGGAGATTTCGTATGTCACACGATCAAGGTTTCTCTGGAATAGCCTTTACCCGTCCCCCTTCTTTTCGCTCGGCATTTAGTTCATTGTGGGCTATTGTTTTTTTTCTCTGTCTTTTTTCCACCAATTCACTGGCAGGAGAAGTCACCCTCGCTTGGAATCCCCCTTCCGCGGAATATGGAGGATTCATTGTAGCCTACGGGACTTCAAGTGGCAGTTATACGGAGAGTCAGGATGTCGGGGCCCAATCCGTTTATACGGTGACAAGCCTGAATCCCGGTCAAACATATTATTTTGCGGTAAAAGCTTACGACCGGGCTCGTAAAATTGAAAGCCCGTTTTCGAACCAGGTGAGTGTCACCTTGCCTATCGTAAATGCGCGTCCTGCTCCTCCTAAGGATGTAAGGGTTTACTGAAATCCAACTTTGTCCTTTGCGACAAATGTTTACTGGTAGATTGTATTTGTGACAAGGTGTCTCAAGGGAAATGTGGCAAGCCATGTTCTCCAGGATTTTGTGGGGGCATGATAACAAGGGCGTCTACCTTTTAGGTCAATGTGCAGAACGAATATGTCTTACCATTGGCACCTTTAAAAAATTCTTCCCTTAGTTAAAGGATGGATTTGAGGGCAGGATCTGGTTCTTGAAGTCTCATAAGTATACTGTGATTCTATCAATCTCAATCCGTCGAATTTTGCCTAACCTTCCACAAGTAATGTTACATGAAGTTCTGCATCAGCCTTGTTCCTAAAACTTAAGTGTGTCCGGTACAGTTTTTTCCCCTTACCTTGATCGCCTGTATCCTGTAATTTTGGTATTTATTCCTTCCCCGGAAAACTAGCTGCGAAAAAGAATATTCTTATAAAAGGCGGAATGACTGTTTCTTGTGCGGGTTCCTATGGTAAGGTCCATTCCTTGTCAGGGAACTCACCGTGGAATTGACTTAACAGTCTGATGAGGGCACCATATCTAAGAGTTAGTCATGCCCAAAATTATAGAGTATTCTTCTGACTCCACCCCCCCGCACTTCCATCGAAATGAGAATAAAAAGGTAATTGTAATGATTGATTCCGTATGGCGAAAAACAAAAGCGGTGTGTCTTTTCTTATTTGCCGCATTGGGTGAGCGGAAATGGCCGTTTGCTCTTATTCTAATTTTTCTGGTTGCCTGTGAGGTATTTTCCCCAGTCAGGGGGCAGGCCCAATCTTTTTCTGATATGGGACTTTTTTATTTCACCGGATCTCACCGGCCTATTTTGAATCGGGGCGGACTTTTTCGGGAATATATGACGGGAAATGGTCTAGGGGATGGTATCAAAGCCGGTCCGGTCCAGCTCCATCCGTTTTTAGGTGTATCGGAAGTCTATACCGATAATGTGTTTAGGAGAGACACCAATACGAAAAGTGACTTTCTTACGGCCATCGCGCCTGGAATTCAGGCGTTCATGCCATTTGGCGGAGGTAAGCATTCAGTCCTTCTTGATTACCGCGCTGCCCAGTTTCTTTATGCAAAATTTACCGAAAATAATGCCCTGGCCCAAGATGCTCTGGGCCACGTCAGTTTGAATTATCCGGGTGGTCTAGCCATAGACTTGCAGGGAGGGCATTTAGAAGGGTTTGACCCGAGAGGGTCGGAAGTGGATACCCAGCAAAAGGATATTACCAAATGGAATGTGAATCACTTTATAGGCCAAGTTGAATTCTCAGGGCAAAAGGCTGGTATCCGTCTTCGCACGAATTTTGATGATGTAAATTACACCAACAATGGACAGGCTGCCCCGCGGGACCGGACGCGTGCTGGTGCCAATCTAAGCGTATCTGTTGCTGTAACCCCCTCAAGTCGGGCTCTTCTTGGCGTTCGAATCGTTAATAATGATTATAATACGAATAAACAACAGAATAGTTTCGGTTACGGGGCGTATACGGGCTTTAGTTTGGCACCTACCCGTCAGTTATCGGGAGAAATCAATGTAGGGTACCAGGTTTTAAATTTTGACCACGCGCCCATCGATGAGGACTCAGCCCGTGGCCAAGCTCTCCTTGCAAGGGGCTTAAGTCTAGGATCGGAGCAGCGGACCTTCTTTTACATGCGAGGAAATTTGGATTGGAACCCTACTTCCCGGTTAAGTTTCCGTCTCCGTCCTTTTTCGACAATCAATCAATCTGCGGTTCAGAATACATCCACGTATAAACGAATAGGCGTCGACGTCTATGGAAAACAGTCGTTTACGAACCGTCTTGCCATCAGGGGAAACTTTTACTACGCCAACGATAATTTTAATACGAATAGAACGGATGATCGATTTCGCTTCAGGATTGGACCCGAATACCGTACGGTTAAATGGCTAGGCTTTCGCTTAGATTATATTTTCGAAAAGAGAACCTCAAATATATCCAATTTTGAATTCAACAGTAATACGTTTATGCTTTCGATCCAAGGAATTATCTAGTAAAACGGAATACACATGTAACTCATTCAATTCTCTCGATACTGTTTTTCGACCTTCCCCATTTGTGGGAACAAGATTTTCTGGGTTATTGAGATCGCTCTGTGGCGGTCGTCCTCCCATCCTGTTTGACCAACATGAGGTGAAATCCGCAGTGAGAACCTCTATCTATTGCAAGATTCAAAAATCCCTTATTTTTTCATATCTTTCCAAGATTCCAATCAAATAGGAGTGGCGCGAAACATATCAACAATGACTGGGGGAAGAAAGGGAAACTATCCGTGTTATGCGGATGGGATGAGTCCATATATTTTCCGTGTGGATTGCCATAAAAGGAGATACACAATGAGATTCAATCAAATTATAATATCTAGATGGATAAGTGGGCTGGTGTTGGGAATCTTCTTAATATTTGGGACTCTCATGGGACAGGGGATGGCATCGACACCGGAGGTGCCGCTCCAGGTAGAGGGTGATCGGCTAACA
>JAUIKP010000125.1 GCA_030430725.1 Nitrospiria bacterium | reverse complement strand
CCTGTTAGGACTATGGGGACCTCTCTCGTTATCGGCTTTTGGCATAATGGGCACTGTAGGTGCGTTTATGGTGTTCGAATTGTTTATTTCTCCGATTTTATACAGATTCCGCATTCGTAAAAATCCGCATTAATTCGGTGTTCCCGGCGCTGAACTTATTCCTTGTAAGGGGTTTTGGTCCTGGACAGGGTGATTCCCAATTGATCAAGTTTCCGGCTAAATCCGGCAGGTGTGTTGAGAGTATGGATGAAGCGTCCATCCGGTTGTTCGTAGGTAATAAGTCCACCATCTTGTAGTGGCCAGACGAGTACTCGATCTTTGGCCTGATGGCTGGAAAAGGTTTGAGGGGAACATGGCATGCCGAGTAGCATTTCGAAAGAAACCGGAGTCTCCAACCTGGGGAGTACAAAGCGTCCCGGACAATTTCGAATGGGCCGCCAGGGCCAACGAATTCGTAATTCTTCAAAGGTCTGTAAAGAGCTTCCTTGGTGTTCTCCACTCCGGCATGTATGTGTTTGCAATCGTAGCGGAAAAGGGGATGGCTCCGGTGTGGGGTTCGTGTCATGGTCCATGACATGACATGATGCCCAGATAGGTCAGGAACGGCAAGACCACCGTACTGAAACCCTGGATGGAGATGAATATGGATCCTTCATCGGAAGAAGCCTCTTCAGGCAATTCCCGGACACCCCTCATGCCGATAGGATTGGCGGTTTTTGCTGTTCTCATGGTACCAATCTTTCTATATTCTATGGGCCCTGATGGACCTGCCAAAGTTGGTGACGTGGTGTTTGCCACGGATCGTCATCGTGTAAGGATAATGGTCCCCGATGAGGGGGAGAATGGAACGTATTCCGCCAAGTGCGTTCTCGAGCCACGGGTACAACTAGTGGTGCTGCAAATAAGCCCTCCTTCAGAGGGGGGGATGATGGCGGAGCCGGTTGGCCTTGAAAAGACTAACCCACCCTTTTGCCTTCCGGGGAAGCCGGTTAAGGTGTATCCTCATCAGGTGACCTTACAACCGGACCTGTGGGGCGGCCTGCGGGATACCCTATTGCCGTTCTTTTCTGGTCGTTGAGGAGGACAATCCCCAAGCCGTTTTTCAGTAGGCACTCAGGAGGGTTTGAGTTTGTCTGAAAAGCGTTGCCGGAACTTCGCAACTTTGGGATTAATGAGGTAGGCGCAGTAAGGTTGTGACGGGTTCTTCACAAAATATTCCTGGTGATAGGCTTCGGCCACATAAAAGGGTGGCGCGGGTTCCACCTGAGTTACAATGGGGTCGTCGAACAATTTGGCTTCCGTCAGCGTGCGAATGACCTCGTGTGCGATCGTGTCTTGTGATGATGAATGGGTGAAA
Source organism: Nitrospiria bacterium (assembly GCA_030430725.1). GTDB lineage: Bacteria > Nitrospirota > Nitrospiria > Nitrospirales > UBA8639 > Nitrospira_E. Next base: position 7,151 of record JAUIKP010000125.1, on the reverse strand, counting down.
ATGACCGAGCGATACTGGGTGCCGGCATCATTACCCTGTCGGTTCAGGGTCGTGGGGTCATGGATGCCGAAAAAGATTTCCAGGAGTTCCCGGTAGGTGATGATGCCGGGGTTAAAGGTAATTTGTATCACTTCCGCATGTCCCGTGGTTCCGCCGCAAACAGCTTCATACGTTGGGTTGGGTCGATTCCCGCCCATATAGCCAGATTCCACCGACTCGACGCCCTTCACCTGATCGAATACGGCTTCGAGACACCAGAAGCATCCGCCACCCAATGTGGCAAGTTCTTTTCCTGTTGATGACGCTATGGCCGAGTCAGACATGCGTAGCTCCTTTTCAATGGATTGTCTTTAAGAAGGAAAGAATTGTTCTCCCACAACTTCCAAATCTGGTAGATTTTCTGCGACAGCTTGATAGTTTGTACTATTTTCAAGTACGGAGATGACTTCAGGGAGCGGTTCAGCCCATATTCCCGGCACATCAGCTTCCCCCTCAGCCCTAATCGGAAATGCGAGCTGCTCCACTGGTGGACTAAAAGACGCATTGACTCCGGCCTTGTTGCCGCGTGCATCTACTCGATACCACCCGAATTCTTTTAAATACAAGGCATTGAGCCCATGCAAACAAAATGGTGGTGTATTGTGCGCAATGGTTAATCGTTGATAACACAGACCTGTTGGAATGCCCTGGGCTCGAAGTAACGCGGCGAGTAAATGGCTTTTTGCATAACAATAGCCTGTCCTATGCTTGAGAACGTCGGAGGCTTTGCATGTCACGGGGTTGAGAGCATAGTCAAAGCTATGGTGAATGTTGTCACGCACAAACTGAAAGCAGACTCTGGCAAATTGGAGGGTGTCTTGGCAGGTCTCCGACAATTCCCGTGCAAGACTGAGAATGTTTGCCGTGCGCCAATCGATATAATAGGTTGATTCAAGGTATTTCTGCATGGTTTCTATCTTGGAACGTTTAGTGTCAGAATTTCTCATGAAGAGTGCCAAGAATTACCCGCATGAACTCAAGAAGCAAAAAACTGAAACCGTACGATCAATCTGTCCGGTCACAGAGTTTATACCACGCCCTGCTTTTTGGGGTCACTGCTGGTTGGACTGAAAAATAGGCAATAGTGAATTTTTCCCCTTATGTTTTGTTCGGCCGCTTTTATAGGCTTGGAGAATTTTCTTTTAGACTTTTGATCGATGAGGAGGGGAGCAAGTTATAAATGCGGGTAGTGTGGGCCACGGACATTCACTTGAATTTTTTGGATGTCGAGGGACGGGATGTATTTTTTTCGTTGGTTCGTACTCAACAGCCGGACGTCGTGTTTGTGACCGGAGACATTGCTGAGGCTCCATCCTTGACCCATCTGCTTCATGAAATGCACCAAGCCATTCACGTGCCGTTGTATTTCGTCCTGGGGAATCATGATTTTTACTATGGTTCGATCTCCCAAATTCGACATGATGTGAAATGCTGGTGTCAGAGTCAGCCAGGACTCACCTATCTTTCGACATCGGGGTTGGTCGAATTGACTCCGACGACGGCGATGGTGGGGCATGACGGATGGGGAGACGGGCGCTATGGGAACTATCATCGGTCCCCGGTTAGGCTCAGTGATCAGGAGTTGATCGCGGATTTTCAGGATTTAGATCGGGAGGCGGTTTTACGGAAACTCCATGCATTGGGAGATGAGGCGGCTTGCTATTTGCGGGATCGATTGGATGAGGCCTTGTCATCCTATCAGCGCGTCATTTGCCTGACGCATGTCCCGCCATTTAAAGAAGCCTGCTGGTATCAGGGGAAAATGGGAAACGATGATTGGCTTCCATATTTTGCCTGCCAGGCAGTTGGCGAGGCGTTACTTGACGCATCACGGGAACGGCCGGATTGTCAAATCACTGTTTTGTGTGGCCATACCCATCATGCGGGGATCGTTCACCTGCGACCAAATCTGCGGGTTCTTACGGGTTCTGCCGAATATGGTGCGCCGTGTATTCAAGAGACCTTCGACCTTGAGGAATTGTTTTCCCAATCAATGTTGGTAAAAGGCGGTGAAGGAGGCCCAGTCGGTAGAAGCTGATGCGTGCGGGAAACAACCAGAAATTACTAAATAAATCTGGTCCGTTCGTTTTGGGTCGGTACGCGGCATGTGTCGGATTTGCCCATCCACTGATAGCGATGCCGGGCGATGAAGCTGTACACCATATCGCGAAGCGGTCGGGGAACAATGGAGAAGGCATAGAGGCAGGGCCAAGCTCCAGAAAGGTTGCGAAAAATTTTGAGAGCCGCAGTGGATTTTGTGAAGACCTTCCCGTGTTCCAGTAGTAAAAAGGTTTCATAATCCTGTGTCGAAAGATGAAGCTGAGTGAGAATCTCCTGGGCTGGTTGGGATTGAAGCGTTCCGAATTTAAATAATCCTCGGGAATCCCGCTCGAGCACAAAATTGACAAACGCATTGCAAAAATTACACACCCCGTCAAAGACGATCACCTTTTCGTGTTTGCCCCAGTCATGGGATTGGAAGGACGATCCCTGTTTCACGTACGTGTCCTTTTCTCTGATCGCGCTTTAATCTGTGTCGGTCGGTCAGTGGGAAATGTTACCTTCTTTATAGTACATGAAAGCCATGCAGGTTTTCTAAGGTGAATGGGCCTAACGTACCATGGAGCGTGGACGTTTTAAAAATCGCCATGCATGGATTTTGAGCCATTGATGGATGGGAACAAGATCGAAAAAAATAAGATAGACAAAGGGGATTAACAAAAAATTGACATCCATGAGGACGAAGGAGGATATGTGGAAGACGATGACGCCGGAGAGAAAAAAAGCTCGCAGCTTGACCGATTGAATGAAAAGAATCAATGGGAAGCCGAGTTCGAACGCGAGCACTAGATGGGAGAAAATCTGAATTAGGTCTGGGCGTTGGGCCAGTTCGAAGCTTAGGCTGTTTTTAACAAGTTCCCCCTCGCTGGTCATTCCCCATCGGACAGAGCGTTTGATCAGCACCTCCTGGATTCGGCCTTCGCCGGAAAACCATTCCCATCCGCTGACCCGCACTTTGGCAATGACACTCCAAAAGTAGAACAACGCGACATAGAGTTGCATCATTTTAATGGGCCAACTGGCCTCCCATTCCTGGAGGGGAGGATGTGTGCCATGGCGTGAATCACGAGAGTGAACTTCTCCGCACCTGGAGAGAAGAAATAGGAAAAGCATTTGCATAGGAATGATGTAGCGATGATGGACGTCGCCGCTAAAGCTGTCTCTCACCCCCTTTAAATAAAAGATACAGAGGATGATGACCAGGATTGATGCCCGGGTCCATTTCCCCATGATCATCCAGACCGTGGCGCTCATTAGGAGTGCATAAACGATAAACGATAGGGCAGGGATATGGTATTGAATCCCAAGCAGATGAAAATACCAAATGGGATCCAGGAAATAATTTCTGGCGCCGATCGGATTGAGAGTCAGGACTGTGGCGAATTGATAGGTGTGGAAAAACAGTAGGCCGCACCCAATATACATCCGCAACAGACCAAGGCTTTCCCCTGAAAATCCTGTAAAGAAAAATTGATTCCAGCCGCGGCTGATGAGGTTACAGAATGCCATGTTCCCACCTTGGCAGCCATTCGTCATGCCATTCGATTACGACCGTGTTTGTTTGAATCTCGACCTTGTGGGTATCGCCCTTTAATAAGTCCGCTTTTTTGTACACTTGTTTTTGATGGGAGGACTCAATGCGGGTGATGAATTTTGGGTCACCAGGTTCAAGGCGAAGCGTTTTGTTTAGGGTCCAAAACATTCGCCATTCCCAATCAACCTCAAACCGAGGTTCATCTTCCTCTAATCCGCGGACCCATTGGTTGAGCGTCCCCAATTCAATATTTCCCTGCTTATGTTTGGGGGGGGCGGTGCCAAATATTCTGGAATAATATAATCGTCGAAAATTCGGTTTGGGAACATTGAGATCCTTAGAGGATACGTAACCGGTTGATCCGTCCCGATGAGTAACTTTGAGGCCTTTTCGATATTGGTCTTTGTCCCATACTTTGACGGAAATGGTTTCGCGGGGCTCGTACACGCTATACATGGGGACCCAGGTTAAGGGAAAATAATCGATGCGAAAGATGACTGCCCCCCATATGGTGATCAAGTACAGAACAAGAAGGAGGGTGACGGTCCGCTTGCTCACGCAGGTCTTCCCTGCGATTTTTGGACTGGAGTGTTCATGTGGGTTTTCCCATTTGAGATGAAGGTTCAAGTGAAGGAAAGGCCCATTATCTTAAGAAAGGGAAAAGAACTCAATAGTGAAGAGGTCGAGAAAACATTATTGTGTATGTTATTCACGAATCGGATAGGAGAGACAAGGGGATTATTGGCCTTTTCCTTTTAGAAAAGAGAAAAAGAAGCGCGGGAAAATCCAGAGATATATTGCGATTAAAAGGTTAACGAGTAGAAATTTTCGCGTGTCGTCCTGTCCGGATCTCTTTGGCGCTGGAGTCGGAGGCCTCATTTTTAGTGTTGTTCTTTCTTTAAAGGATACAATTTCATTTTTGAAGATTTAGAATGTATCTTGGTTGACTTGTGCTGTTATCGGTTTCTATGTTAAAGATTTAGCATCGCTGGCAGATGGTGCATCCTCAGTGATCTGCTCTAGTTGTTCCTTTCGCAGTGTTTTCTCTAAATTGGGTAGTGCTTCCCCTTAAGTTGGCAGATCGTGCCAATGTGGGGTTTGACGTGGGGCTTTGCTCCCAGGGCATCCACATGTGCGGTTAAAATTCACAAGTAAGGTAAGGAGTGAGAGTCAATGACGGTAGGTGTGTTAATTGATCGTCTCGAAGAATTTCGAAAGGGAGTTCTTAAATATAGGGAAATGTCCGAGGAGGATCAGGGCCTGCCTTTCAACGGGTCGGTTGGGATGGGTTCATCACCGTCAACCGCCTTACGGGAAACCCTTTGTCAGCAGTTTGCCCTCATCGATGAGCACTGGCGTCCGAAAGTGGTGGCGGAGCTCAATGGCCAGGAGGTCAAGTTGGTGAAGTTCAAAGGTGAGTTTCCGTGGCATCACCACGACACCGAGGATGAAATGTTCCTCGTCCATCGCGGCACGATGCAGGTGGAGTTCCGCACGCATACCGTGACGCTTGGTGACGGCCAGTTTTGCGTTGTGCCGCGCGGCGTGGAGCATCGCACGTTGGCGACCGAGGAGGCCGAGGTCCTGATCTTCGAACCGGCAGCCACGCGAAACACCGGCAATGTCGAGGACGAGACGTTCACCGCACCCAACGGCGTGCGGATGTAAGGGTGCTTCCGCTCAAGGTATCCGTCGCTCCTTACGGACTGCTGGATTTTTCTGTCGCCTGCTGCGCCTCGATGGCGGTGCGCAGGGCGGCTATCCGCACTGGCTTGGCCACGTAGTCGTTCATGCCGGCGGCGAGGCATCGTTCGCGATCGCCGCGCAGGGCGTTGGCGGTCATGGCGATGAGCGGCAGGGGTTGTCGCTTCCAGCGCGCGGCCCCGTCGGCTTCACGGCGGCGAATTTCGCGGGCGGCTTCGTAGCCATCCATTTCCGGCATTTGGCAGTCGAGAAATGCCAGATCGACTTCCTCCTTTTCGATCAAGTCGAGGAGTTCATGTCCGTTCCCTGCGACCGATACGATGTGACCGAGCCGGCGCAACTGAGCGACCGCTACCTTGCAGTTCACCGGGTTGTCTTCGGCCAGCGCGATGCGCAGCGATTCGCCGTTCCGTTCGGCCGGCGCCTCCTCGCTCGGGTGGTCGGCCGAATCGGTGATGGGGGACGAGTCCGGTTGCTCTTCCGCCAGATCGCTGAACGCGGTGACCAAGCTGTCGAGCAACTGTGACTGTTTCACTGGTTTGACCAAGTGCGCACTGATCCGGGCCGCCGCTTCCGCCTCGGGATCATGATCGCTGTTGAGCGAGGTCAGTATGATCAAACGGATATCCGCGATCGTGTTGTCCTGCCGAATCTGTTGCGCGAGTTCCAGCCCGTCCATGCCGGGCATCTGCATGTCGAGCAGCGCAAGGTGGTAGGGGCGGTTGGCTTCGGCGGCTTCGCGTAACATGCGCAGCGCCTCCTTGCCGTCTTCGGCGCAGTCGCGGTGGATCTTCCACGCGTGCAATTGATGACGCAGAATCTGGCGATTGGTGGCGTTGTCGTCGACGATCAGCACCCGCAGATCGAACAGGTGGCGGTGATACAACGCTGGCATGGACGGCGAGGGGTCGGACTGCTTCCTGAGCCGAACGGTAAAACTGAAGGTGGACCCTTCGCCCGGTGTGCTGTGCAGCTCAACCTTGCCTCCCATCATTTCCACCAATTGTCGCACGATCGCCAGACCGAGACCCGTGCCGCCGTATTGCCGCGTGGTGGAACTGTCCGCCTGCACAAACGGCTGAAACAACTTCGCCTGAGCCTCCGGCGGGATGCCGATGCCGGTGTCCTGCACGGCGCAACCCAAGGTGGCCTCTTCCGTTCCGTCCTCTTCCAAGGAAAATCGCACCACCACTTCGCCGTGGTTGGTGAACTTGATGGCGTTGCTGATGAGATTGGCCACGACCTGCCGCAGTCGCGTGGGGTCGCCCCGCAACGCGCGGGGCACTTCGGCCGGGACCTCGCAAGCGAGTTCGATGCCTTTGCGGGAGGCCGTTTCCACAAACATGTCGATGGTGGATTCGACCGTGTTGACCAAGTCAAAGTCCACCTCCTCAAAACGCATCTTGCCCGACTCGATTTTGGAGAAATCGAGGATCTCATTGATCACGTGCAGCAGGCTGTCGGCGGAGGTCTGGATCGTCTCGGCAAACTCGCGTTGGCCGGGTTTGAGCTCGGTATCCAGCAGCAGCTCGCTCATGCCCACCACGCCGTTCATCGGGGTGCGCAGCTCGTGGCTCATGTTGGCCAAAAACTCGCTCTTGGCGCGGCTGGCCTTGAGTGCTTCGTCGCGTGCGCGCTCCAGATCCTGTTCGGCCTCCTTGAGGCGGGTGACATCCTTGGTGATACCGCACGTGCCCACGACTTCACCGCGGGCATTGCGCAGCGGCACCTTGGTGGTCAGGCCCCACGTCACCTTGCCCGCGTGCCAGGTTTCCTTTTCCACGTGGCCACGGAGCGCCTCTCCGGTGGTCAG
>JAUIKP010000124.1 GCA_030430725.1 Nitrospiria bacterium | reverse complement strand
GAAACAGACTTCGCACGACTCGTGCAAAAGCATCGGCATCCAGCGTCCGGGATAGCACAGGTGCTGTGACGAAGGAAAGAAAGACAATTTTCCCGACCAACACGGCGCTGGCCAACAAATTGAAAAAAATGAGAATGTGTTCAGTCATGACGTCACCTCTTAAGAGACATTGGCGAGCAGGCTTCGGGACACCTGCAAGGCCTGGTCAACATCAGGCAGCTGTCCCATGGGTACCAATTCAACATATCGAATAATCCCCTTCGTATCCAACACGAGCACCGCGCGATGAAGAATATTCAGGTCTTTTAGAAGAAGGCCTGTATGTGTGCCGAAGTGATAATCCGGAGCGTCCGATAAAAATGTCATATTATGGATATCCGCTTTTTCAGAAAATTTCTGTTGATCCTCATGGGTATTCGTACTCAAAGTGACAAATGACATCACGTGATCCAAGCCTCCATTGCGTTCACTGAACCGGTGAGTCTGTTCATCGCACACCGGAGTATTCAACTGAGGCACAACACTGATTAACGTCACCTTTCCCTTGAGCGCATCGAGTGAAATGGCCTCTCCACCTTTTCCCAAAACGGTCACAGAGGGGATGAGGCGGCCCTTCTCTAAAAAAAGCGGCGCTCCCAAGACAGAGGAACCCCCGAAAATGATAACCAACCCGACAGTCAAAACCGGAAAACACCGCATGAGAAAGCGTAACCAGCGTGATTGTTTTTTATCTGTGATGTTCATCGGTTCCCCCTTAGCTTCCATGGTAAGAGTCCAGCTATGTTGCTTGGGATGATGGTTTGCCAAATATGGATTGTAACGCTTCCTGGAGGGTGGGATAGGAATATGAAAATCCACTCTTCAGGGCTTTTTGTGGGTGCACGCGTTGGCCGGTTGTCAGCATCATGGCCAGCTCTCCCAGGGCGATGTCCAACAAAAATTCCGGAACCGGGAACCAGGATGGACGGTTCATGGATTGCCCCAATGTCGTACAAAAGTCCCGCATGGTGACTGTTTCAGGGGCGACTCCATTGACCGGCCCGATCAGCGTAGTGTGTGTGATCACAAAAAGAATGAGTCGGGCAAGATCATCCCGGTGAATCCAGGAGACATATTGATTTCCGGGTAAAACCGGCCCGCCCAGAAACAAGCGAAAGGGCAATGACATTTTTGATAGCGCTCCGCCATCCGGCCCTAGGACCATTCCGAATCGAATGGGAATGACCCGTAATCCCATGGCTTCTGCTTCCATGGCCGTATTTTCCCAAACCTGACAAAGATCGGAAAGAAAGCCCTTGCCAGGATTAGAAGATTCATTCAGCTCTTCGTCACCCCTGGGTCCATAGAAGCCGACTCCTGAGGCGGAAATAAATGTGTGAGGTTTATTGTTCCAGCTTGGAATGGCCTGAAGCAAAGCTTGAGTCGGGTGCACCCGGCTGTCCCTCAGCTCCTGTTTTCGCTTATCTGTCCAGCGGGAATCCGCAATCGGTGCGCCGGATAGATTGATGACGGCATCTGCGCCATCGCATTCCTGTACCCAGGGTCCCTGGGTTATGCCGTCCCACTGGATGAAACGACTGTGTGGGGTCGCAGAGGCAGTGTGACGTCCTGCAGATCGAGTGAGAATGAATACGGAATGATCTTCCTCGATCAGTACCCGACAAACGTGTCGTCCGATAAATCCTGTTCCGCCGGCAATGACAATCTTCATGACCAGTCTCCTATCTCACGTCCTTGGTGGGCACGTCCCATTGTTGCAAATCCACGGAAGGAACAATATGGGTATCCCCAACGAGATCAATGCCAAAAGGATCGGGCTTAAGGGTGTCTTCAGGGTAGATGGTGGCCGGGGTTGAGAGAACATCCACATCCACGTCGAGGGTGTGATCGGGAAGGATGTGAATGGTATTTGTGGACTGACCCATCGGATGCCAGATGACGAGATTGTAGGTGCCAGGGGGAATATCGGTGAGCGAAAATTCACCGTGTTTCCCGGCGGTGGTGACATAGGGGTGTGGAACGAGAACACTCCAACCTTCCATATACTCATGATAGCGACACCGAAAGAGTAGAGTCCCCGTCCTGTCCACTGCAAAGATGACTTCCGATCCGGCTTGATGGATGCCGGTTGTGCCCTCTGAAAGAAAATCACTTTTTCGATTATCGGGATGTGGAGGGAGGACCTGGCCGAATAACTTTACACCGCCGGTACTCGAGGTCAGAAAAATTTCGAGCTTGTGTTCAATGGGATCCCAATTTTGAAAATGAAATCGCTGTCCGGATTTTGCGGTTCCGACATAGGGAAGAAACATGCAGTCTTTGGTTTGAATAATGCCTGGTGCCGAGGGAACGGGTTTTCCCTGTGGAACGTCCTCCAAAAAGACGATGGCGCCTGGCAGGGAGCGATTGGGGCCGGGTTTGGTGATGGGAGAAAACCGCCACCCTTGTCCATCCGAGATCCGCCCACAATAATAGGGATCGGCATAAAGAACGAGATTAAATCGTCTTGGGGGAACGAGTGTTCCCTTGATGGACACAGTCCCTTGAAGATGCCCACCTGTAAAATTTGGGACTTCCTTATAGGCATATCCGGAATCCACGGAAAGGAAGATCCACCAGAAAGTGGCGACGAAGAGTGCGAGCGTTGCTCCTCTTCTGGTTGGAAAGGTCTCTGTTGTCACATGCACCATGGTTGTCTGCCTGTCGTCCTCGCATTGAGTAATTTTGGTTCTACACATCCTTCCTCAATTCACCGGGAAGGAGATAATAATTCCCCCCATGACATCACCCAGCTTACGATCGCGTGTAGGGCTGAGCAGATGCGTATTATGACAATTGACGCAGGCTTTGGAAATTGCCCGGTCTGCATAGATGGCCTGGAAGTATGTCTGTTCCCCCCTGGTAATGTAACCTGTGTATGGTTGAGAAGGTTCACGCTCTACGGCCGCCAGACCGGCTGCTTCAAAGTCAGTAGCAGGACCATTTTTTTGGTAAATGGGAAGAAGGCTTGCCAGACGATACTCAAGGCCGATACCTTTCTTCTTCACTGTTGAACCTGATAACAGCAACATCTGAGCTGGAAGGGGGAGAGCGTTCCTGGACTCCCAGGCTTCCGAAGCGACAACGGTTCCTGTTTCCTGCATGCGGTCGACGATATGCGTGGTATATAAGGTGCGATCTGATTCAATAACCGCATAAATGAAATCGGCCACAATTTCCGGTCGGATTCCCTTTGTCGGATGATTGCCGTCTTCACTCCCGACGATATCCGGCATCGGTAAACCAACCAGGATCGCTGCTGAAGTCAACGAGAGGGCTTGTAGGATTTTCATCATGACACCTTCCTGGCTCCCTACTGGGCATGGCTGTGTGACGCGGTTTGACCTGGGCCGATGTCCCGTGCACATCGAAACCCAATGCCATGAGTTTTTAATGCAAAGCCACCCTTGCCTCTGGAGGTCGCTCTCAAGTCGGTATCAAAACTTTTCCATGAACCTCCACGAAGCACTTTCAGAATCCCGGAATCGGGACCCGTGGGATTTTTTTCCGGGGCTCTGGAATAGTAGTCGGAGTCGTACCAGTCCTGAACCCACTCCCGGACATTGCCGGCCAGGTTGCGAAGTCCATACGGTGATTGGCCTTTCGGAAGAGCTGCCACCTCCACAAATGTCTTTTTCTCTTCCCAGTCTCTATCAAAGTTAGCCTTTTGGGGGGTTGGAATGTCATCCCCCCAGGGGTAGAGGCGGCCATCGTTTCCGCGAGCCGCCTTTTCCCATTCAGCCTCGGTAGGAAGACGTTTGCCAGCCCAGAAACAATAATCGACGGCGTCATGCCAGGTGACCTGGACAACCGGCAGGTCGGCAATGCCCTCTTCTATGTTGAACGGGCGTTCGGCGAACACGTTCAGGGGGGGCTTATGTAATGTCTCTTCCAGGAATTTCATATACTGCCCATTGCTTACTTCATACTTATCGATGGCAAAGGCATTGAGATAAATCTTGCGGCGTGGTTGTTCGTCGAGGCGACCCTCTCCGGGGGCACTCCCTCGAATGAATGGACCGGCCGGAATGGTGATCATTTCGACCGGGTCCTTTTCCATGATGGGCCCTTCCACTGCGGTGGCATCCCGTAGGGTGCCTGTCAGCGTGAGTGCGAGTATGATGACATGCCACATTTTCATTGTTTCTTCTCCCGACTGGCCTGCACAATGTTCTGAGTAATCTGCTTGATCTTTTGCGTGAGAGCTTTGACTGAATCAAACCGGTTGTCCCGCTCGGCTTTTCTGGCCTCCATCAACAATGCGCGGGCTTCATGTAACTGCCGTTCAATGTTGGACTGAACCGCCGGTGAAGCCAGTGTTCCTCCGATAGCAGCAGCATGAAACTCCTCCCAGGCATGTTCCGTGGCCTGGGCTGTCTGATGAATGAGGTCCCGGGCTTCCTCCTTCTCCTGAGTGGCCGCCGGTGAAACCCCGTAGGCCGGCGTTCCAACCACCATCGAAGGGAGGAACGTAAGAAGGAGGATACCTGCCAGGTAGGAGAAGGTTGCTTTCATGTCCTGTTCTATTCCCTTCTTCGGGTGATGGTCCCTCATGGGAAGGTTCCTATTGAAGTTTGCCTTGGACTAACGCCTGCATCTGCTGAATCTCGGTATTATGAGGATCTAGTGCCAGGGCAGTGTCAAGATGCGTCTTGGCCTCCTGCCATTTTTCTTGGCCCATACTCTTCATCGCGTCAATCGTGGCCGTTCGTACCTTGTCATTCACTGCACTGGAAGCTGTCTGAGCGCATCGGAATCCAAGGCCCACCCCATAGCTGTTGTTGGAAGGATGATTCCAGAACCGATGCGTGGTGGTAATACTGGATTCCGCGGCAATCCATGATCCACCCCGAATGACCCGCTTTTCCCCAACCGTCAGGCGATCCACATAGGTGCCGGTTCCTCCGATCCAAATGGGTTTAAGCGGACCCCGGGTGTTCACGGGATGCGGGGTCTTTTTGTAAAAGTCCGGGTCATACCAGTCCTCCACCCATTCAAAGACATTGCCGGCCATGTGATGGAGTCCATAGGGGCTTGCTGCTTCGGGCATGGAATTCACCGGGAGGGTGGCTTCATGATTTTTGCCATAGTTGGCTTTGGCCGGGTCAAACTCATTTCCCCACGGATAGCGAAAACCCTCAGGGCCTCGAGCGGCTCGTTCCCATTCGGCTTCGGTCGGGAGTCTTTTGCCTTTGTATTCGCAATAGGCTTTGGCGTCAAACCAATTCACACCAACCACCGGCTGGTCGGGTTTATTCAACCGGGGATCGTCCCAATATGCCGGTCCGGGATGTCCTTTTTCCTTCATGAACTTTCCAAAGTCGCTGTTGGATACCTCAAATTTATCAATGAAAAACCCATCAAGGACTACCCAGTGGGCCGGTCCCTCATCATGAAAGGCTTCTTTTGACGAGGGCATGCTCATTCGCTTTTGATACAAGGTGGCAGATTCACGTGTGGCCATGGCCTCTGCCGGGTCTTTATCAATTCCCATGATGGCAGGGCCGAAAGGCACATAGGCCATTCCTTCGGGCACTCCGGCAATGTCCTGAGCGAATGGTGACGACGGATTAAGCGTGAACAGGAGCCCACCCAGGAGGACGCCTGCCACAGGCAGGCGTCCTTGTAATCTGGGCAAGCGTTCTTTGGTGACTTCTCCCGGTTGTCTGTTTGTCATAACGTTTCTCCCGTTTGGCTAAAAGCTTAGTAAGGCATGTTCAATGGGTTCATCCGGATCTGGCCGGCTTACTGTTTCCCTTTATTGATTTGATCCATGATCAAGGTCTGGGTCTGTAGATATTCCGCATTTTCCGGATCCGCCTTCAGGGCTTTTTTAATAGACGTCAGAGCCTCTTCCCACTTTTCCTGACCCATGCTGATCAACGAGAGCATAAAGTCATATTGGACCACCTGTAGGCCTGATGGAGAAGCAGACTGGGCACAGCGAAAACCTAAGCCGACCCCATAAGAATTGTTCTCCGGTTGATTCCAGAAACGATGGCTTGTATGAAGTGAGCTTGACGGAGCCAACCAGGATCCACCTTTTAATGTTTTGACCGGTCCCTGATTCGCAAAGTTGAGCCCTGTGGCCGGACCCTGGGGATTCATGGCGGGACTGACATTGAAATAACCGGGGTCATACCAATCTGAGACCCATTCAAAAACGTTACCGGCCATGTTGTAGGCTCCGTACCCGCTCTTACCTTCCGGGTAGGAATCCACAGGAGTGGTTTGCCCGACCTTCTGGCCATAATTGGCCTTAGAGGAATCAAGCTGGTGACCCCAGGGGTAATGGGCATGCCCATCAGGACCTTTCGCCGCTCGCTCCCATTCCGCCTCCGTCGGCAAACGTTTTCCTTTCCATTCGCAAAAGGCGCTGCTGTCATACCAGTTGACGCCCACAACCGGTTGTTCCGGCTTGTTTAATCGAGGGTCATCCCAATAGGCTGGAGCCGGATGGCCCGTGGTTTTCATGAATTCCTTATAATCTTTGTTGGATACCTCATACGTATCGATGTAATAGGCATCGAGGACCACATTATGAGGTTTCTCATCCTGATGGTCGTTGCTCCCCATCACGAACTCTCCTCTGGGGACGAGCACCATGTTTTCGGGGCTTGCGCTCAGGGCAGGGGTCGTGATGAGGAGAAGTGAGGTAAGCATGGTGCCGCCGATGGTTCGATGAAGTCTCTTCATGGAAGAATCTCCCTGGGGCGATGAATGAGTGGTTAAGGAAATTCGTGGTGCATTCATGACATGTACCCTCCGGTTAGGTGTTGGATTGATGGTGAACAAGATGCCGGTTCTTCAGGATCGTGGCATCGAACAGATCTCCGCATTGCAGACATTTCCACACGGGAATCTGAAATTCAGAGGTTCCCTGATCGGGTGAGATACAAAAACTACTCACCAGGAACCCCCCGCAGCGCGAACAGTGAGTTGAAGGTTTTCCAGCGTTCTCATGGTCTCTCCTTTCCGTTTGCTGGGTGAAGTGTTGTTTGGTGAGTGTCATTGTAGTTCCTCCGATTTAAATGAAAAGTGGATACGTTTTGAAGTATTAATGTTTGTCTAATGTATGTTCATAGTTATAACAATGTGTTTAATGTTTGTCAATAGTTTTGTCACATTAAAATTTGACATACATTATACATATTGATATAAATACCTAATGCCAATGTATCGAATTCATCGTTTTTCAAAGCTGACCGGCCTTTCTCCTCATGTCATACGAGCCTGGGAGCGGCGTTATGGGCTGGTGAAACCCATCCGAGGAGACAATCGCTATCGTCTATATACGGATGACGATGTGATGTTGTTTCGTTATCTCAAGTCGCAGGTGGACCAGGGGATGGCCATTGGTGAATTGTCTGAACAGGGACTCGAGTATCTACGCGAACAGGCCCAACGGGTGTTTGTGGAGACTTACCGTGAGCCACCACCGTCTGAACGGTTGGTTATCGAGTTATCCCAGACATTGGAGGAGAATGATCGGGCGGGTTTTGAGCGGAAATTGAATGGCGCCTTAGCCGTGATTCCTTTTGAGGAGGCGGTGCATCGTTTTTTGCTTCCGCTACAAGAACGCGTGGGGCAATTGTGGCACGATGGGAGGCTTGGCGTGGGGCAGGAACATTATGCTTCCAATCAAATCAAGCAAAAGATTTTTTCGGCCATGAACCAGTTTCAACCAGCGGATGAGGGACCTGTGGTGGTCGTTGCCTGTCCTATGAATGAGTGGCATGAAGTCGCGGCTATGACTGCAGCGTATGTTTGCCGGGCACGGGGCTGTCGGGTGCATTATTTGGGTGCCAATCTGCCCATTCCCGAATTGGCTGCCTATTGCCAACGGAACCGTCCGACCTGTGTGTTGCTTTCTGTAACTATCATGGAGTCTATAAGTGAAGCCCGCGCCTTGGCACAACAATTAGCAGGTGCGATTATCCCGCTGTCTCCTATAGGGGTAGGGGGACAAGGTGTCCAGGCACATGCTGAGGTATTTTTGCAAGAAAATATCATCGTCTTTCAGGACTTGAATGCTCTTGATCGTTTTGTGTTTTCCCTCAAGCACTAACCTCTGTCTAGCCTCCCAATTTCCCCATAGAAAGTCGATAAAATCGAATCAATATTCAATCGGCCTTCCTCCATTCGTGTTTTTTGAAATGGTCTCTCTTTATGGATTCCCTGTTTCATCTTTTAGAAGGCTTTGATATGGTGGACGTTTCCCGCATTCAGAGTCGATGGCTTGCGGACGGCTTTTTCAGTAAGCGAGGCGTTCACGTTCAAATGAGAAGAGCACGTGACCTGAGATAAATTGTGGACTTGAGGGAGACTATCGCTCATGGAAAACGACTTGTATCAAATCATCTATGCCAGTGCAGCAACGCGGCCCATTGAAGAAGAGGAATTGGTTGGGATGTTGAAGCATGCACGAGAAAAAAACAAGCAACTGGGTATCACGGGCATGTTACTGCATTGCGATGGATCGTTTATTCAAGCCCTTGAAGGACCCAAGTACCAGGTGATGAATATGCTTGGTAT
>JAUIKP010000123.1 GCA_030430725.1 Nitrospiria bacterium | reverse complement strand
CTTGAAGGATCCTGCCAGACAGACGGAACGGCGTGCAAAGCTTGAAGAAATTATCGGGAAGCGATTTGATTATGGCGAAATGGCCAAACGTACCCTGGCTTCCCAGTGGAAGAAGTTAAGTCCAGAGCAACAACAGGAATTTGTAACTTTATTCCAGCAGTTTTTGGCAAATTCCTACGTCGGCAATGTAGACGGGTACTCAGGGGAGGAAGTGGAATACCTGAAAGAGCGTGAAAAGGGAAATTTTGCTGAAGTCCAGACCAAAGTGGTGTCTCCGAAAGTCCAAATACCCTTGGACTATCGTCTATTGCAAAAAAATGGAGAGTGGAGGGTGTATGACGTGGTGATTGATGGAGTGAGTTTGATGAAAAACTACCGTGGGCAATTTTCCCGTATTATTAACTCCTCATCGTTTGAAGCTCTTCTCGAGAAACTTCGTTCAAAAGCCGACCTGGGGACTTCGTCCTAAGGAGTCGGTTTTGTGATATCGTTTCGTTTGTTGGCCGTGGCATTGTCGTGCCTGGCCTTAGGCGGCGTTATCCTTCCCTCTTCCCTGGTTCTCGCCGAAAATTCTTTTTTTGTGGTTCCTGCGGTTTCTACTTCCAAAAATGATGGGCAAGACTTTGGGCTGATTGCGCCAGCATTGAATTCAGATGCGGAAGGTAACCTTCGCTCTCTCTTTGCCCCGATGTTGATTCACAATTCATTTTTAGGTGTCCGGGGAACCTTGAACTATTTTCATTATTGGTCTGGCGGGAGGCAATTGGAGACGGTCGGTTCGTATACCGAGGAAATTGAACGAAAGCTGAAGTTTCGTTACCAAGACCCTGGGTTTATCGAGGGGCTGTTCTTTGTTGATGTGGGAGCGCAATTTTTTAAAAATGCGACTAAACGGTTTTATGGCTTAGGGCAAACCACTCCCAAAGGCAATGAAACAAACTATACAGGACGTGAAATTCAAATTCATTGGAACTTTGGCATCCATTTGAATGATGTGACGCGATTATCGGTTAATCAAAGGTTTCGAGATGTCGAAATTCAACCGGGAGGCGTAGATGACGAGCCATATACTAAGGATCGTTTCCCGGAGGACCCGGGGATAAAAGGTGCGACGATCTTGGCCCACCGTCTCGTGTTCCAATATGATTCCAGAGACAATCTGAATACCCCCACTGCAGGCACCCGCGTTGAGGCTTTTGGGGAGTTGGCTCAAAACTTTGATTTCGGGAAGGAAGAGGATCTGATGTATTTTCGGTCGGGATTTGATTTCAGACATCTGATTCCGAGTCCCTCCAAACGCTATATTTTTGTGGCACGAGCGATGCTGCAATTAAGTTTCGGCGATGGGATACCCTTTTACGAACAAAGTTCCTTGGGAGGAGAAGACAACCTGAGAGGATACGGGAGGGACCGGTTTATTGATAAACATATGGTGGCATTTAATGTGGAAGAACGTATACATTTATTTGGAGTGAAGATGTTCAATGTCAGTATAGAAAGTGAATTAACGCCATTTGTAGATATGGGGAGAACCTATAAGGATTTTGAATTTCGTCAATTTCATGATTGGGAAATTACACCTGGAGTAGGATTTCGGGCCATTGTTCGCCCCAACGTCATGGCTCGGGTGGATTGGGGGTACAGTCGGGAAGGCGGAGCGGTATTTGCTGGCCTCAACTACCCTTTCTGATACAGATTATCGTCGATCGGTTCTTCAGAAAAACATGTGCTGACAAGATCCAATGATATGAATTTATTCATGCGTATAGGGTTCCTCTCACTTTTGGTAGGAATCCACGTTCTCCCTTCTGGGTCTTTGCAGGGGAAGGATTTAACCGATCACCAATATCCCGAGAGTCTTGAAAGAGAGCTGGAGACCTTGGTGAGGGAAGGGGCTGCCAATTCAGCCGACCTCACGCGGTTGCTTCGGATGGCCGGTTTGTATCTGGATCTGGGTTATGGGGTGTATGTTGATCGGGAGCGGAAGTTGGCAGCGTTCCAGGAGGGAGCCCGTATCGCCAGAAAAGCCCTTGATCTTCGTGAGACTTCTGCAGATGCCCATTTTTTATATGCCGCCAATCTTGGGAGTGCCGCGGAGCTGGAGGGTTTGGTTTCGGCGGCATTAACCCTTCAGGAATTAAAGGAACATGTGAATCGGGCGTTGGACCTTGATGCGCAAAATGTTCAGGCGCACCATATGTTAGGGCGGATATATGAGGAATTACCTTGGGTGTTAGGAGGCGATCAGACTGTAGCCGGAGATCATCTGAAGAAGGCCGTTTCCCTCGATAGCGAATATGCACCGGCAAGGCTTGATCTTGCGAAGTGGTACCTAAAACACGGGCAAACTTTAGAAGCGGTGGGGGAGCTAAGGCGGGTCGTTAACACACCACCTCTTAAAAAGCGATGGATATGGGAGCGGATTCATCGACCGGAAGCCCAAGCCTTGCTTCAGCAGATCCTCAGGCAGGAATGATGTCGATCCATTCCATGCTCATCCTTAATATTAGGCAAATGCTTGACAGGCAATAGTAGCTATGGGAAGATTTTGGTTAATCATGTCGGATTTTGGACATTTTTAGTTATTCCCCTATCAACATGTTACGTTCTTCAAGAAAGGATGCGCAATGTCCTTGCTAAAAAGGATTGAAAGTCCAGTAGATTTAAAGCAACTTTCTCGAGACCAATTTCCTGAGCTTTGTCAGGAAATTCGGGAGCTCATTATAGAAGTAATCTCCCATGTGGGCGGACATTTAGCTTCCAATTTAGGTGTGGTGGAGTTGACGGTGGCTTTGCAGTATTTATTGAACACGCCAGACGATAAAATCGTTTGGGATACCAGTAATCAGGCTTATACACATAAATTATTAACGGGTCGTCGTGAACAATTCCATACGGTCCGCCAATTTGGGGGAATAAGCGGATTTTGTAAACGAGAAGAAAGTATCTATGACACGTTTAATGCCGGACATGCCGGGACCGGGGTGTCGGCTGCCGTGGGATTTGTGGAAGCTCGTGAGCAATTAGGGAAGTCCAATAAGGTAGTTTGCGTCGTAGGAGACGGGGCCCTCACAGCTGGAATGACGTTGGAAGGATTGCAGCATGCCGGAGATATGGGGCGGGATTGTGTGGTGATCCTAAATGATAACCAAATGTCAATTTCCCGAAACGTCGGGGCTATTTCCGCCTATCTTAATCGGACCTTTACCGGGGAGTTCTACACAAGACTTCGTGAGGAAACATCCCAACTCCTGGAAACCATTCCGCAAATTGGAGAACCCGTAAAGCGAATGGCGATTCGGGCCGAAGAGCTGGCCAAAGGTTTGCTATTGCCCGGTTTGCTATTTGAAGAATTAGGTTTTCGATATGTGGGTCCAATTGATGGGCACAATTTTGAGCATTTACTCCCGACGTTAGAGAATGTTTTGAAATTAAAAGGACCAACTCTCCTGCATGTGATTACCAAAAAAGGATTAGGCTTTCAGCCGGCCATGAAAAATCCGGTTTGGTTTCATGCCTGCTCACCATTTGATTCGAAGACTGGGCAACCAGTGAAAAAGCCCGGTCACCCATCGTATAGTTCTATCGCCGCTAAAACACTGATTCGTCAAGCCAAAAAAGATAGCCGGGTAGTGGTCATTACGGCTGCGATGTGTGAGGGAACGGGAATGTCTGAGTTTGAAAAGGAGTTTCCCTCCCGTTTGATTGATGTGGGGATTGCTGAGCAGCATGCAGTGACGTATGCGGCCGGCCTCGCCGCAGATAATATGAGGCCGGTTATCTGTATGTACTCGACTTTTCTTCAGCGGGCCTACGATCAGGTTGTGCATGATGTGGCAACCCAAAATCTCCCTGTGACCTTTTGCATTGATCGAGGAGGATTGGTTGCTGAAGATGGAACGACCCATCATGGGGCATTTGATTTTGCGTTTCTGCGCCATGTTCCCAATATGGTAATTATGGCGCCAAAAGATGAAAATGAACTTCAACATATGGTCCAAACCGGATTGGTGCATGATGGTCCAGTTTCGGTTCGATATCCTCGCGGGAGTAGCTTAGGGGTGCCTTTAGATTCCCAGCCAATTCCTCTTTCAATCGGCCAGGGTGAGCTGTTGTCTGATGGGCAAGATGTGGCGATTATTGCGATTGGTGTGATGGTTTCGGAGGCGATGAAAGCGGCTGAGCGATTACAAGAAGAAGGCGTGTCGGTGGCTGTTATTAATGCACGGTTCGTGAAGCCTCTAGATAAAACCCTTATTCGAGAAATTGCCAAAAAAGTGAAATGCTTGATTACGGTTGAAGAAGGGTGCCGAATGGGTGGGTTTGGATCAGCCGTACTAGAGTTTTTATCCGAGGAAGAATGTTGGAGTATGCCGACTAAAGTGCTCGGATTGCCAGATTGGTACATTGAACAAGGGCCTCAGGATTTGCTCCGGGAAAAGTACGGCCTCACGGCGGATGGGATTTATGATCAGGCCAAGGCATTACATGATCGGGTTTCCCTGCAAGCAGTGATACGTTAGTTTATTCTCGTGTATATTTCTCGACGAAAAACCAAACAAATCCAGGTTGGGCCGGTCAAAATTGGGGGCGATGCCCCCATATCCGTCCAGTCTATGACGATTCCTCATCCGAGGGACGTGGCTGGGACTTTGGAGCAAATTCACCGGTTAGAGAAAGCTGGATGTGAATTAATTAGGGTAGCCGTGCCCGATATGGAAGCGGCTGATGCGCTTCCTAAAATTAAATCCCAAATGACCACACCGTTAATTGCGGATATCCATTTCGACCATCGGCTTGCTCTAAAAGCCGCTAAGGTTGTGGATTGTGTCCGTATTAATCCAGGCAATATTGGGCCCTGGTGGAAGACCGAAGAGGTGATTCAGGCCGTCAATGACAATGGCATTCCACTCAGAATTGGGGTGAATGGGGGATCCCTAGAAAAGCATCTTCTTGAAAAATACGGCTATCCCACGGCTGAAGCCCTTGCCGAGTCGGCGTTGAATGCTGTTCATGCGTTGGAGGATGTTGGGTTTACCAATATGAAGGTGTCTCTGAAGGCCTCTGATGTGCATATGGCGATGGATGCCTACTGGTTGTTTGCTCAGCAAGCTAATTACCCATTGCATATCGGCATTACTGAAGCAGGAACTGTGATGACCGGTGCGGTAAAATCGGCGATTGGGTTAGGTTGGCTGCTTTCTCAGGGTATCGGCGATACTCTTCGGGTCTCTTTAGCGGCCGATCCGGTGGAAGAAGTCAAGGTTGGATTTGAAATCCTGAAATCGCTGGAGCTCCGACATCGTGGAGTCAATGTGATTGCGTGTCCGACATGTGGGCGAGTGGAAATTGATGTGGTGAAAATGGCGAGCGAATTAGAGCATCGCCTGGGACATATCACCACCCCAATCACCGTATCCGTCCTAGGTTGTGTCGTGAACGGAATTGGCGAGGGGAAAGAAGCTGATATTGGAATTGCCGGGGGCCAAGGCGTAGGAATTCTGTTTAAAAAAGGGAAATTATATAAGCGTGTGCCATCTGAAGAGCTTCTTCATACTTTGGTTGAAGAGGTGGAGTTGATGGCCAAAGAGCAGGGTGATCAATTCCCGAGCGTCAATATTCATGAGACGCCTGATGATATTTCCATTCATCATTCCCCAATGGAAGATCTTTCTTTAAACCCGATACGATCTGTCTCCAAAGAGCTTCCCGTATTGCCTCGGCAGTAATAATTCCAGCCTCTTGAAGACTAAAGAAAAAGTAAGCCAGATATTCTCTTGTACAAGAGAAAATAGACTTCTTATAATGACCCCGTAAAGGCGCCGTACCCAAGTGGCTAAGGGAGCAGTCTGCAAAACTGCGATTCAGCGGTTCGAACCCGCTCGGCGCCTCCATTTATACCGCTTAAGCCAGGCCTTGGATTTATGTCAGGGAATTGGAGTGAAGGCTCTTGAAGTGTGGTGAAAATCTACAGGGAGTAAAATAACAATGTCGGTACCTGTGTCTCAAATGTATACCGTAGCTCATTATGCCCTCTCAAAGCACTTACGGGGTGTGAAACGATATCCCCTCGTGCTCATGCTAGAACCACTCTTTCGGTGCAATCTGGAATGTGCAGGGTGTGGGAAAATCCAATATCCTGATCATATTTTAAATCGGCGTCTGACGCCTGAGCAATGTTGGACTGCCGCTGATGAATGTGGCGCGCCCATTGTGAGTATTCCTGGAGGAGAGCCCCTGATTCATCCTGAAATGCCAGCTATTGCCGAAGGGCTTGTGAAGCGAAAGAAATATGTTTACCTCTGTACGAATGCCATTCTGCTTGAACGAAAATTACAGGATTATACTCCCTCGAAATACCTCACATTTAGCATACATATGGATGGTCTTAAGGAAGAGCATGATCATGCCGTTTGTCGAGATGGCGTCTATGACGTTGCCGTGAAAGCCATTAAAGCCGCTTTGGCCAAAGGTTTTCGGGTGACGACCAATACGACATTATTTAATGATGCGGCGCCTACCCGTGTCAGGAGATTTTTTGATGAAATGATGGAGCTGGGTGTAGAGGGCATGATGATCTCTCCAGGGTATAGTTATGAAAAGGCTCCAGATCAGCATAGTTTTTTGAGTCGTGATCGGACGCATTCGTTATTTGCCCAATTGCTGACTCAACGAAAACGTACGTGGCAGTTCAATCAGTCTCCATTATTCCTTGAATTCCTGATGGGGAAACGCGAGTATGAGTGCACCCCTTGGGGGAATCCCACATACAATATTTTCGGATGGCAGCGCCCCTGTTATTTGTTGCAGGATGGATATGTATCCACTTTTCGGGAATTAATGGAAGAAACGGAGTGGGAGCGTTATGGAACGGGACGACATGAACAATGCCGTGATTGTATGGTGCATTGCGGGTATGAAGCCTCTGCCGTGCAGGATACCTTCAGTTCATGGAGTGGGTTTTTGGGGACCGTCAGGGCGACCCTGTTCCCCAATGCGGTGTGAGGTCTCTTCTTCTTTGTTTTTTCTTTTCCTCTTTCTCAACTCCGAGTCCTCTGGTAATTGTCTCAACATGTAGCTGAAAGTTAAGGGTCATCATGGGTTTAGATGAGTCCTCAACAGGTACCCCTCAAACATGGGAAGGTCGGGTTCTCCAACCTTCGAATGAGGAGGAATTGCACGAAGCCATGGATCGCGTATTTGATTATCGAGGCGATGTGACGATTCAACTCCAAACAGGGGAGCAGGTTGTAGGTTTTGTGTTTGATCGTCAGGAGGAGGCTCCTCAGCCGTATATTAAGCTATTTTTGCCAGGAGATCAGCATCCTCGTATGGTTTTGTACCAAGAGGTGGCTGGGATCGTATTTTCAGGGCAAGATACGGCGTTTGGTCGATCGTGGGAGGACTGGGCGCAAAAGTGGAAGAGGCCCGAGTCACACTCTTAACGACACGACTCCCGCAAGCATTGCTATGCTATCCCTTCAACGTTTGAAAGCATCCATATAATCCAAAACAGGTTTTCCTTGTCCGGACTCTAGTTGTAAGGAGAAATTTCTTTTTCTCTCTACTCATAGACCAGGATGTTTATTCTCTGCAAACACAAGCATGGCGAGCGGTAAACACCACGCAAGAGCCGAAGAAATAATTGACGGTTGGCTTCTGACTGTGATAGAAGTCCTGAACTTTTTTGGGCCCAGGAGACCTATCCAGCCCAAATATTTTTGAATAGGATGAGAGAGGTAGCCACGGTATTTTCATTGAAGGAAATGTGAGGAATTACGAACACTGAAGAATTGTAGGGTAAGGGCATATTGTGCAAAGACCCTACGTTGTTCTGACTGTCATTCTTTCCCTGTTGTTCCCTTTTTCCGGTCCGTGTGTTATGTGCTCTTCATGAAATAAACTGTCACTTTTTGATCAAGAGTTGGATTCGTTGAAGTGACGGCATGGCATGGAATCAACTGTTGTTTTGGTGAAGGATGCTCGGGAGGATGTTCCGGGGAATGGAAAAGCAGATAGCGATGGATTTTACAAACCTGCTCTTCACTTGCACAATGAAAACCAGAAAAATCCTTGGGTTTTTCAATGAGGAGAGTGGGATTCGACACGGTGAGTAAAGTATGGCCCGGCCGATTCAAGGACAGTGTTAATCATTACGGCAAGCTTGAATAACCCCTGCCGGGTCGTTCTGGGCTGGTCACAAACTTGGTGCCCTCACGGTAATCGTTCTGTTGGAAATGACCATGAATGGGATCATTAAACAGAGAAGAGGGAAAAAGGGCCTAGGGGGGGCAAAGATGAGGAAACGCTGGAAGAAGTAAATGAAGGGAAAGTGACTTAGCTTTTTATGCATGGAAACACTGTGCACTTGGTGGGGAATGTGGAATTTGAAAAATCAAGAATTAGGTAAACGAGGGGGAACAATGAACCAGTTTCAAACAGTAAAAAGTCTTTTAGTTAGTGGTTTGGCCGTCATGGGCCTTTTGGTGTCAGCATGTGGTGGTGGCGAAGGTCCCCCGCAACCCCCTCCTCCTGCTCCACCGGAATATGCGGATAAGCATATGCCGGCTGGCTATTGGAATAATCCAG
>JAUIKP010000122.1 GCA_030430725.1 Nitrospiria bacterium | reverse complement strand
GATAAGAAACCCTAGTCCAATGTACCAAGCCACCAGGGCCATACCTCCAAGGGCATAGATATAGGGAAGACCCTCCTGATAATAAGGAACGCGAGGAAGCCCTACCGTTACACTAACCGATATCAACAGCATCCAGGCCGGCCAGGAGGTTATCCAATCCATCGCGAATTTCATAAAGCCCCGTTTCTTAGCCAAGCACGTCCCTATAGAGATTGAGCGTATCTTGTGCGGCCCGCTCCCATGTAAATTGCTTCACGCGCGCAAACCCCCTGTTGCGTAAGTGGGTTTGTAATGCATGATCACTCACCAGCCGCTCAATTTCACTTTCCAATTGTTCCGGATCATGCGGGTCGACATAGAGAGCGGCCTCCCCCGCGACTTCCGGCAGAGCACTCCCCGTCCCGGTAATGATCGGTGCACCACAGGCCATCGCATCAAGAAGTGGAATGCCGAACCCTTCGTATAAGGACGGAAACACAAAGGCTTCCGCATGGGAATACAATAGGCGCAAATCATCGCTGGACACATATCCGGGACAACAGACGGAATCCATGATACCCAACGTTCGTGCCGTCTCCGTCAGGCTGGCGCTACGGGATCGGACCTCTCCAATGACCACCAGAGACGCCGATTTGGCAAGTCGCGGAGATCGGGCAAACGCTTGAAAAACCGCAGTATGATTTTTCCGCGGTTCCGCTCCCCCCACAAACAGCACAAACGGACGGGCAGGGATGTGCAGTCGCGCTTGAACCTCCTGGAACTTCTGATGATCCCGTTCAGGAAACATGTCGGGAGAAGGCCCGTGATGAATGACCGTGATTCGATCAGGCGAGAGATGCAACACCTCTTGAATTTCACGGGACGTAAAGTGTGAGACAGACACGACTCGTGAGACTTGTCTGGCACGAAGTCCCAGCTTCCAGGAGGAAAGAGCCTGTCCGAAAAGTTTCTTCGAATACTCCGGATGACGTGGCAACCAAACGTCATGGATCGTGAGGATGGAGTGAAGTTGGCCGTAATCGGGAGCCTTGAAGTTGGTCCCATGGAAAATATCGAGGCGACGCCGGTCTTTCTTGATTCTTCCGCCCCCCCACGATGACTTGGAGGCCTTCACGGAGACTTGCGGGGGGAAGTGAAACGAGATGGGTTGTGAGGAAACACTCGGGGCATAGGCCTCCCATTCAACATCTTGGGAACAGGCAAACATGGCAGAAAAGAGACATCGGACATACTGTCCAATTCCGCTATAGGAGGAACGCATGGGCCCGGCATCAAACCCGACCCGCATCAGAGGTCGGAACCGTTTCGAGTTATGGAACCATGTCGTATCGCCATGAACGGATTTTCCGGAAAACGCGTCACTGCCGTCTACCTGGTTTCCTGAGAACATCCCTGGGCTTCGAGTTGTCTCATGTGCCAAAGCTTGGCATATTTCACAAAAGTATACATACTGGACAAGGCGCTGACCAAAAACCCCGCCATGCCATCACGATAGGCTTTGCGAACGAAATAATATTTCGAAAATGTAAAAATCGGACGAAAGAGGAGATCTGTGCCACGCACAGAGCGCTTGGTTCTGGCACGGTCCTGTGCGGCCAATGTCGTGAAGTTCAGGAATTTTTCAAAATAATTGTGAAGCGTGGGCCTCGTAAGATGCACCAATGGACACGTGAGATAGGCGGATTCCCCGGAAAAGAGAAATTTATTGTGCGGCTCTGCATCATCCAAATGGCCGATTCCCCGGCGGAACAACCGTAATTGATAATCGGGGTAACATCCGGCATTGAGGACCAGAGAGCCAAAATAGTAATTATGCCGTGGGACATAATACGCCACGGGTCCCTCCTTCGAACCGGCAGACAGAACCGCTTCGATTTCAGCCTGAAGCGCAGCAGGAATTCGTTCGTCGGAATCTAAAATAAAGACCCAATCCGTGGACGTTTGATCCATCGCATAGTTTTTCTGATCTCCAAACCCTCGCCAGGGGCGTTGAAAAACCTTGTCCGTAAACGTTCTGGCAATATCCATGGTCCGATCCGTACTGAATGAATCCACCACGACGATTTCATCCATCCACCTTGCGCTTTCCAGGCATGGCTGTAAATTTTTCTCTTCGTTGAATGACACCACCGCACAAGAGACCGTTTCCCGATTGACCGAAGTGGCACGCTCTTGCGCAGGACTATTCTGGTTCTTCATGGTATGAGTCATCCGTTATCTCTAGCCGCCATTCGGCATATTTCATTTACCAACGGCATTTCTTTTACTGGACTTCTGATAGCCAGACCGTCCCATACTGCCGGATATATTGACAAAGCTCCTCAAACACCACCATGCCATCGGCAACCTCCATGCACATCGGATGGGCAAGGACTGTCGCGGTTCCTCCTTGATTGCAAATGTTCCGTATACCCGACTTCACCCGCTCGGCCCATTCCGTGATAGGCATTCGGTGGGTTAGACGATCGGGCTTGGTTTTCCCATATTGATATTTTCCATGCAAGATGTGTTCGTGATCCGGAAGAGTATTCATTGGAACGGAACGATAGCCGGGACGCACCCATTCGGCGAATAGTTTCGAATCGGAGACTTCATCGGACACCACATGGATTCCACAGGATTCTAGCAAAGGATCGGTTTCGGCTGTTCGTATATAACTATGGTTTCGCCAGGTCTGAATTCGTTGGCCGGTCACCTGCTGAATGCCGGCAATGGTCTTCTGAATATCACGAAGCTGGTGCGCAGTGGTTCCCCATGGCGTGCCATACACTTTCTTGAATATTCGAGACCACGGATCTCGAAAAGCCGCAAAGGTATGGCCACCAATTTCACAATGCGGCAGAGCCGATAAAATTTTCACGGTATCCGGTTCTTCCTGACAGGCCTTTCCGGTAAAAAACAGCGTAAGCTTCACTTCGTACTTTCTGGCAATATCACAGTATTTTGCAGCTAACGCGACTTCTGTTTGAGAGGAAAATGGCGTATCGGTTCCCCGATACGAGCGTTGGTGGACATCACCTGTCAAACAAACCATGCTCTAGAATCCTTTTCGGCTCAACCCTGCCACCTGGCCAACGCTCTCCGGACCCATTCAAGAACGTTTCACGACAACAGGGGAGTGTAATTGCATCAATTGCCGATACACCAACTCTGTCTGCGTCAGCATGTGTTCCATGGAAAATCGTTCTTGAATAACCTGTCGCCCTATTTTCCCCATTCGGGTCGCGGCCATGGGATCGGACAGAAGACAGCCAATTTTTTCGGCTAAGATCTCGGGGTCTCGTGGAGGGACCAACAGGCCGCTCAGGCCATCCTGCACCACCTCGGGAACTCCTCCCACCGCAGAAGCGACCACAGGACGTTCCATGGCTAAGGCTTGTGTGAGAGATTGAGGGATACCTTCTTCAAAAGAAGGAATGACCACCACATCAAGGATCGCCAGCAGAGCCGGAATATCTTGTTGAAACCCCACGAGATGCACACAGTGCTCCAAGCCAAGCTCTCGAATGCGACCTAACAGTGCCGGCTGCTCTCCGCCATCGCCGATGATGACGCATTCGACGGTCGAAAAACGTTCCTTGAGCCATCGGACCGCTTCGATCAAGACCGCCATGCCCTTTTCCGGACGCAGAAAGGTGACTGCTCCCACAAGAGGCCCCTGGTTTCCAAGCCCCAACCTTTTTCGTAAGGAGACATCCGGGAATTGAGGCTGGAAACGCTCCAAATCAACTCCCGTGGGTATCGAAATAACCCGGGAAGGACTCAGCAGGGTTCGTGTCATCAATCCCTGTCTGACCGCCTCACCGGTGGTGGTAACGACATGCGGCAATTTCCCATAGAGGAGTTGATGCCGCCATGTCCGGGAGACTGGCGTGCTCTTATGGCGGGTCCGGACAATAATGGGACGGCGGGACGAGATCCGTCCGGCAATTGATGCCGTCCAACTATCAAGAGACCCATGCGTATTGACCACATCAATCTGATAGTGTTTCAAGATTCCCAAATAGGAGGGAACCAACGTGAGCCACCCTCGCTTGCCGGAAGGCGTTGTCCTGACCTGTAACCCTCGCTGTTCGGCCAGAGCGGCCAACTGACTCCCATGAGGGGCAGCCACGACCACCGTATGTCCTCGCTTCTCCATGCCTTGCGCTTCCTCCAGGACGCGGTATTCCTGACCTCCCATCCCTGAGGAAGATTCCGTGTGAAGAATGCGCATGGGCATGTTAAGACCAGAGAAAGTTGGGCTTATCGTCGACATAGCCATTGGAGGATCAACGGGATCGCAGAGGAGGTCCATAGGATTAACTTTTTTGCATTTCCCACAACTTGGCGTATTTCACAAAGGTGTAATAGGCATACAACATGGATAAAATCAGCCCAGGTTTTCGGTCCAATATCCCCCCCCGAAACACATACATTTTCAGAAAGGTAAATAATGGACGAAGCACCAACTGATGAGGGCGGAATGTCCGGCCATTACGATGCATATCCTCCGCCCGCAAGCTGGAGTACCGATCCATTTTACGAAAGTAATGATCGATATCCCGAAAGGGAATCTGCTCCAGACTGGCCTGAAGATATCCAAGCTTCCCCTTCAACTCATAGCCCTCATGGACCAGCTCCTCCCGATATCGCATATGTCCCTTATGAAAAAACTGGGGTTGCCGGTAATCCGGGTACCATCCACAATGCTTGATCCATCGCCCGAGGAAAAAATTTTTTCTGGGAATCTTATAGGCCTGGGCCGAAGGTCCCTCCAGCAGCAACCGTTCAATCTCTTCCTGCACCATTGCCGTCACCCGCTCATCCGTATCCAGGCTGAGGACCCAATCGTGAGCGGCATGGGTCAGGGCGTGATTCCGAAGCACCCCAAACCCCTCGAACGGATAGTGGAAAACTTTGGAGGTAAATTCCCGGCAAATATCAGTCGTCCCATCCGTGCTATGAGAATCGATCACCACCAGTTCATCCACCCAATGAAGGCTTTCTAAACATTTTCGCATATTCGGTGCGTCATTGTAGGCAATCACCACAGCCGAAACTTTTTCTCTCGTGCGTGGTTCCGTCATACGGTTTTTCCCTTCGACATCTTCACCGATTTACGGTTTCACCGAGAATGGGGTTGCCGGCGTACAATTGTCGCTTCGACAGGAGAATCCCCCAACGATCACGTTGATCTCACGAAGGAGATCCCCGAGCGAGATCGATTCCATGCATTCCAGATAGTTGGGGTTTCTGCACGTTCGTGCTCCACAGGGACTGCAGGGCAACTCCTTGCGCACAATCCCATGATGGCCTAAAGGATAGGGACCCGTAGCTTTGGGATGCGTGGGGCCAAAAATCGCGAGCACAGGAATTCCCACTCCCGCCGCAAGGTGAAGGGGTGCCGAATCGTTTCCAATGAGCAGGTGCATCCTTCGCAAGAGTGAGGGTAATTGGGAAAGAGACAGTCGTCCGACCAGATTGATCAAACCCTGTGGCACAAGACGGTCAAATTCCCCGGCCGCCGAGATGTCTGACGCCCCACCCATAAGCACAACTCGAACATCGGGCCACTGCACCAATTCGCCAGCCAGATCGACAAACCGTTTAAACGGCCAGGACTTCATGGCCGACCGTGTCCAAGGTGCCAGAGCAATCAGGTGTTCATGATCAAGAACCTTTGCATCCTGAAGCATCGTGTCAATGGTGAGACGATCCTTAGAGGATTGAGGCAGATGGAACACCGGAGTAGTTGAATGTCCGCCCAGAAATGAGGTGATTGCGACATTCCGATCAACGGCATGGACCTCCAACAAACGCCAGGGGGAAGGTTTGGTTTCCGGCAAAGGCACCTGGTGCGTATAAAACCAGGGCGCCCCTTCCCTGGCTCGCGCAAAACCCACACGAATTCGAGCCCCGGTTATCACGCTCAATATCCCGGAACGGAGCAGCCCCTGAAAATCCACAACCAGATCAAACTGTCCTCTTCGGAGTGTACGAAAGATATGCGGCCAATTTTGCCAAGACACATTCACGGACAAGACATCATCAATATCAGGATTGCCTTCCAGAATCGGCGCCCAGATTTCCTTAACCATCCAGGTCATTCGGGCGTGCGGGAACCGTTGACGCAACGCCGCCACTGCCGGAAGAGCATGAACAATATCACCCAGCGAACTTAATTTGATAACCAGGATGCGCTGAGGCGTGATGTCCATAATTCCCTGCAAAAAACCTCTAGTTTATCGACAACATACGTGATCCCAAAAGTCCGTCTGAATGAATGTTCTCTGATCCCGGTGTTCTTATCGTTTTGGTTTGTTTCGCATGCCTCGAGTGACTATCTCCTGTTCAATCCAGTCCACGGCATGGACAAAGCTATCCGCAATATAATCAATCGAAACCTGTCCGGCGTCTCTCGCCCTCACCACATCCGCACTATACGAACTCGTCATGACCAGGACACCGGGTACCGAGGCGGTGCGGGCCGCCTCTAAATCACTACGTTTGTCCCCCACCAGATAACACTGCGATATATCGAGAGCGAATCGAGTGACCGCTTGATGAATTAACCCCGCTTTGGGCTTCCGACATTCACATCCGTCTTGAGGATGATGAGGACAGAAGAAAATACCATCAATCCGGGCTCCATAAGGGCGAATCAACTCAGCCAATCTCTCATGAATCAGCTCCAACCCTTCAATGGTCATCATCCCCCGACCAATGGCCGATTGATTGGTGATCAGAATCACCATCGCCCCTAAGTGGTTTAATCGGGCGATGGCTTCAGGGACTCCTGGGAACAACACCAATTGCTCAGGAGAAGTGACATACCCCGTATCGTGGTTCAAGGTGCCATCCCGATCCAAAAATACGGCCGTATCCCGTACAGCGGAATCATTCCTCATCCAGCATGCCCTCTGAATCGATCCTCGTTCCCGTAATTTTTTGACATCCTGATTTGAGACAGTGCAACGTCCACAACCTGCTCAACGGACACTTGGGTCATGCAACGATGATCAATCGGACAGGCGCGCAATAAACAGGGTGCACAACGAACCGATGCCGTCACCACACCACTGGATTGTCCATGAGGACTTGTCGTGGAGGGATCTGTTGAACCAAAAATCGCGGCGACCGGAATCCCAAGAGCCTGAGCCACATGCATAGGTCCTGTATCGTTGGTAACCAAGACGGAGCAGCGTGTCAACACCCCCATTAATTCTTGGATCGTCGTCCGTCCTGACAAAACGATCGGCTCATACCGCATCCGCCCGGCAATGTCCTGCGCAAGTGCTTCTTCTCCTTTGCCTCCAATCAGAACACAACGGACAATCGGAGTCCCGGGCCATTCCTTCGTTAGGCACTCAACCAGCCGATCACCCACCTCCGCAAAGCGTTCCGGTATCCATCGCTTGGCCGATCCATACACGGAACCTGGATTCATTCCAATGATCAGATCCTCCGATGGAAAAAATACTTCAGGAAACTGTCTGGCACACGCATGCTTTACCTCAGGGGAGAGAAAAAGTTGGGGGGACCGGTCCTTCCCGCCAGAGTGGACGATGCCTTTCACGAGTTCCTGATAATACACCGTATGATGCAGGGTGGCACGATCCGGCCTGAGTATAGACTCGGACAGCAGCCATCGCCGTCCATCCGTCGCATATCCGATGCGGGATGGAATGCCAGCCATCCAGGCAATGAGGGCGGCTTCAAAGGCATTTTGGAACAACACCGCACAATCAAATTGCTTTTTCTTCACCAGTTGAATGAGATGCCAGAGCCCGAAAAGGCCCTGATGTTCCCCTTGATGGAAATACATCATGACCTCATCCACTCCCGGTTGTCCTCTCAACAGGTCCCCGATGATCGGCCTCGCCAACACCGTGACCTTGCCATGAGGATGATGATTCCGCAAATCCGTGAGAGCCGGCAGGCACATCACGGCATCTCCGATCCAGTTGGGAACGCGGACGAGAATGTTCATCGAAACACGATATGCCCTCTCACATTTATCAATTTCCTGGACCCTATTTGACCAACCATATTTGAGTCCTATGGACAAATGGCATGGAGCTGTTCCAAAAACCGGTCTTCCCCTTGAGTCATCCGCACTTGCACATTCAACGCCCATAGAGGGTCGTCATGTTTCAGATGCTCTCTAATTTTCAGGGCATCTTTTTCTGTTGTGATCGCGAAATCAAGTCCTAAACATTGCATTCTCAAACGAATGGCTTTCACATCTTTTTCTGAATAGGCAAAATGATCGGGGTACCGAACCTCCTCACCTACCGTCAACCCACAGGAAATCACACTCGATCGAAAGGAGGCGGGATTGCCTATCCCGCAAAAGAGCATACAGGATCTACCCTTAAAGGCGACGCCCTGTTGGGATTTCCCTGTCGCAATATGCGTGAACCTGTCAGGTACGGTTTCCAGACGCAAAGGAACAATGGACGTTCCCACACTCTGTTCGATATGATTCTGAAGCGATGCTACCGAACCATCTCGTTCCGTCCGACTAAAGACGATCGTCGCGGCCCATTTTGCGGCAGACAGCGGTTCACGCATTCGACCGGCCGGGACGACTCCGCTTAAGCCTTCAATATCGGTCGCATCAAATAAAAGCACGTCCAGGTC
>JAUIKP010000121.1 GCA_030430725.1 Nitrospiria bacterium | reverse complement strand
CTGCAGGAGGTTGCTGGCGGCAAGGTCACGGTGTTGGAGGTGGTACCATCCCTCTTGTCCAGCATGTTGGAATGCGCCCCCTTGCCGTTGACACACCTACGGTGGCTCCTTCCGACGGGAGAGGCCCTGGCCCCCGAGTTGTGTCGCCGATGGTTGTCCCGTTATCCGCATGTCCCGCTTGTCAATGCCTATGGACCGGCGGAATGTTCCGATGATGTAGCCATCGCATGCATTGAGCAAATGCCGGGCAAAGACCTGACTCGAATGCCGATCGGCAGGCCGATAGATCGAGTGCGTCTGTATATTCTGGACCGCCATCTCGAACCTGTGCCGGCAGGTGTCGCCGGTGAGCTCTGTGTGGGGGGCGTGGCCGTGGGGCGGGGATATGTGTCTGATCCTGTCCGAACTGCCGAAGTATTCGTGCCGGACCCTTTTGGTCGCGAGAGTGGGGGCCGTCTGTACCGGACAGGAGATCTTGCACGACATCGATCAGACGGGATGATTGAATTCATCGGCCGCCGCGACTTTCAGGTCAAGATTAGAGGCTTCCGTATTGAATTGGGTGAGATCGAAGCGCGGTTATCGCAACATCCGGACATTGTTCGGAGCGTTGTGGTGGCGAGAGAAGACCAACCGGGACGTCAACAACTCGTTGCCTATATTGTGGCGACTCAGCCGTTGACCGGCGAAGGACTCCGCATGTTCGTCAGACAAGCGTTGCCGGATTACATGGTACCGGCCGCGGTTGTGTTTCTCGCAGCGCTGCCCTTGACCCCAAATGGGAAAATCAACCGGAAAGCGCTGCCTGTCCCGGATAGCGATCGATCCGAGGAGGCATGGGAGGCGCCGACTACCCCGACCCAGGATCTCGTGGCGGGGATCTGGTCGGAGGTTCTCGGAACGGATCGCGTTGGTCGTCACGATAATTTCTTCGAGCTCGGCGGCCATTCCCTTTTGGCTACCCAAGTAATGTCGCGCGTGCGAGCGGCGTTTCAGCTCGAGCTCCCACTGCGGAGTCTGTTCGATTTTTCGACGGTCGAGGAATTCGCCGCCGCCATCGATCTGGCCGTGGCTCAGGATGCAGGCGGGCTGGCTCCGTCGATCGTGCCTGTAGCCCGGACGGAACGTCTCCCGCTTTCGTTTGCGCAACAGAGACTGTGGTTTCTCTCTCAAATGGATCCGGAGAGCGGAGCTTATAACCTTCCTTTTGCCTTACGATTGGAAGGGTCTTTGAACCGTGCCGCGTTAGAAGAGAGTTTTGCAGAACTGGTTCGCCGTCATGAAACATTACGAACGACCTTCCCTTCACTCGATGGTGAAGCTCGGCAGGTCATCGTTCCGGCAGAACGCTTCGCGCTTGAAACCGAAGATTTCACCGGATTTCCTGAAGAGAAACGGGCGGCTGCGGTTATGCGACGTATGGAAAAAGAAGGACATCGGCCGTTCGCGTTAGAGCGAGATTTGCCGATTCGCGTCAGATTGTTCCGGTTGAGGTCTGATGAACATATTTTGTTGGTGACGGTTCATCACATAGCTGCAGATGCCTGGTCACTGGCTCTCGTCACGAATGAAGTGGCCGCTGTGTATGCGGCACGGGTCGACGCATTGGCCCGGCCATCCGAAATTTCCGCGGTGACGCCGAGGGGCGGTCTCCCTGATTTGCCGGTTCAGTATAGCGATTTTTCAGCATGGCAACGGGAGTGGCTGCAGGGCATGCGTTTGGAAAAGGAAATAAGCTATTGGAAGCAACGCTTGGGATCCAATCCGCCTCAACTGGCGTTGCGGACCGATCATCCTCGCCCGGAGGTTCAGACATACCGCGGCGGTCGTATCACATTTCTCATTCCAAAGGAAGTGAGCGAGCCATTGAAGACGCTAAGCCGTCGGCAGGGGGCGACGGTTTTTATGACGCTGTTGGCGGCATTTAAGGTGTTGCTGGCCCGTTCTACCGGACAAACCGATATTCTCGTCGGCACAGACGTGGCCAATCGAAATCGCCATGAGACCGAACACCTGATTGGATTCTTCGTGAATCTCCTTCCGCTACGTACGGATGTGAGCGGTAATCCGTCGTTCCTCGACTTGTTGGGACGTGTGCGTGAAGTGGCATTGGGAGCCTACGCACACCAGGATGTCCCCTTTGAAAAAATCGTTGAGGCTCTCAAATTGCCGCGGGATCTCAGCCGGAATCCTCTGGTGCAAGTCTTGTTTGTCCTGCAGAACGTTCCCCCTCCCTCGTTACAACTTCCCGATTTGAATGTGGAGGCGTTGGAATTTGAGCACGATGTCTCACGGTTCGATCTTGGGTTATTTATGGAGGAGACCGAGGAGGGCTTCGCTGGTCTTTGGAAATTCAGTCGCGATCTCTTTGAGCCCGACACCATCGCTCTGTTCGCGCAGCGTTTTATGACTCTGCTCCGGCAAATCGTGATGTCGCCGGATCGTAGAATAGACCACCTGGATTTATTGAGTGCGGAAGATAAGGAGGCGCGCATTATGGAAGCGAAGCAACGGGAAGAGGAAAAGTTTCAACGATTTAAAAGCATCAAGCCAAAGGCCGTCGCATTGTCACAGCGCACCCTGGTAACGAGCCGGCCGCTCTTGCCCGATCGTGCGCTTCCGCTACTGTTCTCCCCTGCGGTGGATGATGTCGATCTGATCGGTTGGGCCCAGTCGAATCAGGCACTGCTTCAGCGGGACTTATCAAAGTATGGGGCACTGCTCTTCAGGGGATTTTCGACGAGAACGGTCGCGGACTTCGAGGCGGTCGCGCAGGCTGTCTGCCCTGAGCTATTCGGTGAGTATGGTGATTTGCCTCGTGAGAAAAGCGGGCGTCACGTTTATGGGTCCACTCCGTACCCTCCGGATAAGGCAATTCTCTTTCACAATGAAAGCTCGCACATGCATCGCTGGCCCCAAAAGCAATTCTTTTTTTGTATGCAGGCCGCCACTGAAGGAGGGGAGACCCCGATTGTCGATTGCCGAACCATGTATCAGAGTCTTCGTCCTGAAATCCGTGACCGGCTCCAGTCAAAACAGCTCATGTATGTCCGAAATTTTACTCCCGGGGTCGATGTCAGTTGGCAGGATTTCTTTCGAACTCCCGACCAATCTGTCGTCGAAGAAATGTGTGCCCGGAACGGAATGGAATGCCTGTGGATGGAGAACGACTCGTTGCGCACCAGACAGGTCTGCCCGGCGGTGATCGAGCATCCCAGGACGGGCGAGTGGGTTTTCTTCAATCAGATCCAACTTCATCATGTGTCTTGTCTGGAACCGGCGGTGCGAGAGTCACTGGTATCAATGCTCGGAATGGAGTCGATTCCCCGGAATGTCTACTATGGTGACGGCTCTCCCATCGACGATGCGATTGTCGCGGATATTGGCGAGCTGTATGAACGGACGGCGGTGCGGTTTCGTTGGCAGGAAGGCGATCTTCTCATGCTGGACAATATGCTCGTGGCGCATGCGCGCGATCCGTTTGCCGGACCCCGCAAGATCCTGGTTGCGATGGGAGACATGATCAGCCAGGCCACTTTTCAATCCGTTACCGTATAGGAAGACGTATACAACAATCAGTCCAAGTGCAACGGATTCGGCTGTCTCCCCGCCAAAAGCGGTTATGGGGATCTCAACAACAGGGCGAGGTGTGTCATACCAGGCCAAGGTGTACTTGATGGTGCATTTGTAGAAACTTGGCGGCATCTTGTTTCATGGGATTCCAATTACGCCCTTTGGTTGGGGGGATGGAACGACTTCCCCGGAATGTCTATTTCGGGGATGGTTCGACAATCGACGATGCGGTTGGCAAGAAAATCGGTGGAATCTACAAGGGCATGTCGTTCCCCTTCGGGTGGCAAGCAGGCGACTTCCTATTATTGGACAACATGTTGGTCGCCCACGCCCGAGATCCCTATGATGGGCCACACGCCAGATTGTCCTGGCTATGGGGGACATGGTTTACCAAAAGGCAAGGCAGATGATCGACGTATAAAAAGGGTATGGTGATGCAACAGAATCTTCAAGGAATCCGGCTTTCTCCCCAGCAAAAACATCTTTGGATGCTCCAAGGAGATCATCGACTCCGAGAGGCTCACTGTTCGGTGGTGCTGGAGGGGCCACTCAATGTCACAACATTGGAAGCAGCTATGCAATCCGTGGTGGGCCGGCATGAGATTTTCAGGACAACCTTTCATCGTGAATCTGGGGTAAAAGTGCCGTTTCAAGTCATTCATGATTCGTGTGACCTGTCATGGCACCATCTGGATTTAAGCCACCTGGGCGTCGAGCAACACGAACGGGAACTCCGCCGCCTGATCGATGAACAGCAAATCTGGCCGTTCGACTTCGAGACTCTCCCTCATTTATGTCTCCGTTTGGCGAAGTTCTCGCCCCGGAGGCATGCGTTGCTCATTCGTCTGCCTGCCTTATGCGCGGATGCTTGGACCATCAGAAATCTCATCCGGCAGCTTTCATCGACATATCAGGCTTGTTGTGAAGGCCGGGATTGTTCCAGTGCCCCGGTCCAGTATGTGCAATTCTCTGAATGGCAAAATGAGTTGCTGAAAGAAAAAGATGGAACAGCAGGCCAGACCTATTGGCATCGTCAAGACTTTAGTTCCACTCCTCCGCTCCTCCTTCCGTTTGAACGCCCTGGAACAAACCACACACAGCCGCGCCGGGAGGAGCATTGCAGAGATCTGGCTCCTTCAGTTGTGGAAATCCTGACAAGGATGGCCATGCAGTCCCACGGTCCGATTGCATCCATGTTGCTGGGTACCTGGTATGCGCTCTTGTGGAAGTTGACTGGCAAACAGGAGTTGGTGGTCGCGGCGCTCTGTGAGGGAAGGCCCTATGAAGAGCTGGAGGAGAGCATGGGGTTGTTCGCCAAGTGGCTGCCGGTGCGTTATCGAGTCAGTCCTGATAGCCGATGGCACGAGGTGGTGTCTCAGGTGGATGACTTGGTCAACGAAGGCAGGTCCTGGCAAGAGCATTTTGTTTGGGATGATGACGAAATCATGGAAACCGTGGAAGAAAATCTGTTCGGATTCAGTTATGAACCATGCCCGGATGCATTTATCGCCGGCGGTGTCACATTTCTGCTGCATCGGCACGGGGCATGTTTTGATCGATTCAAAATGAGACTGTCCTGTACCCATGGGTTGCGATCCCTGCGCATGACGTTCACCTATGATCCTGACCGTTTTTCTCGTGTGGCTGTCCAATGCCTGTCCGAGCAGTTTGAAACTTTGCTGGCCTCGGTCTTCGGTCGGCCGGATGCCAGATTGGACACGTTACCCATCCTGAGTGAATCTGCACGTCGGCAAGTGCTCGTTGATTTCAATAAGACTTCATGGTCGGGCCCTCATCAGGTCTGTTTGCACGAGTTGTTTGAAGCTCAGAGCGCGAAGGATCCGGCCCGGGTCGCAGTGGTCTGTCAGGATGAGTCCTTGACCTATGCCGAACTGAATGGACGGGCCAATACGGTCGCCCGGTTTCTGCGTCGTCATGGCGTCGGACCACTCACCCTCGTGGGGTTATGGGTGGAACGTTCCGTGGAAATGGTCGTCGGGCTATTAGGCATTCTGAAAGCTGGAGCGTCCTATGTCCCCCTCGATCCCGGCGCGCCAGTGGGGCGGCTTCATTCTCTTTTGAAACAAATTGAGGTTTCCTGGTTGGTGACCCAAGAGGCTCTTCTGTCGCAAGAACTGGATTTCAATGGAACGACTTTGTGTTTGGACCGTGATCGGTCTCTCCTTGATAACGAATTGCCCGAGAATTTGGGAAACGTAGTTTCCCCTCACGCATTGGCGTATGTGATTTATACTTCCGGATCGACAGGGGCGCCCAAAGGGGTGGCCGTGACCCACCGTAACATCGTGAACTACATATCGAGTGTCAGTCAAATTCTTTCGATGGAGGCGGGCTGGGGGTTTGCTACCGTGTCGACGCTCAGTGCCGATTTAGGAAATACCGTCGTCTTCCCTTCCTTAACGTCGGGAGGGACTCTTCACATTATTCCGTATGAAACCGCAATGAACGGGAACATGCTGGCCGACTATTTCACCACTCATCAGATCGACGTCCTGAAGGTGGTACCCTCGCATTTTCAGGCGCTTCTTTGTTCAACAGACGGTGTCACGTTTCTGCCGAAGAAATATCTTATTTTCGGTGGAGAGGTTTTGTCGGTTGAACTCGCCAATCGGGTCATGGACGGTTCGAACGGGTGTTCGGTGGTCAATCACTATGGCCCGACAGAAACCACGATCGGGTCTCTCCTTTTCCCTCTCAGCCAAGGTTCGAATGAAGGGTTTCGCTGGAGTTCCACTGTCCCCATTGGGCGCCCGCTGGGGAACACCCAAGCTTTCATTCTGGATGAGCAACTCGAACCTGTCGCAGTGGGTGTTCCCGGAGAGTTGTACATTGCCGGGATGGGGGTGGCGTGGGGATATCTTCATCAACCGGCTCAGACCGCCGAACGATTTCTTCCTCATCCTTATTCGACCGAACCGGGGGCCCGATGGTATCGGACCGGAGACCTGGCCCGATTGACACCTGATGGCACCATTGAATTTTTAGGGCGTCGAGACCAACAGATTAAGCTTCGGGGCTTCCGAATTGAATTGGGAGAGATTGAAGCCCACCTCGGCCAAGCTCCTGGAGTGCGCCAGGGAATCGTAGTGGTGCGGGAGGACGCATCTCATGAAAAATCCCTGATGGCGTATGTGGCTGCATCAGGAGATTCCGCTCTCACGGTCAGCATCATACGGGACTTTCTGAAGGTCCGGGTGCCGGATTATATGGTGCCCGGGACGGTGGTGTTTCTTGATTCCTTCCCCTTAACGCCGAACGGAAAGGTGGATCGAAAAGCGTTACTCGCTTTTGATGGAGGACGGCTCACGGCGGAGTATGTGGCTCCCAGAAACCCGATTGAAACGTTGCTGGCTGAGATTTGGTCTGAACTCCTGAAACGGGAGCGGATCGGCATCTACGAGAATTTCTTCGACATGGGCGGGCATTCGTTGCTCGCGGTGCAGTTGCTTCATCGTATACAAAAGGCGATCGGATGTGAACTCTCATTAATGACAGTGTTTCAGTCGCCGACGGTCGCGAGCCTGGCTGATATCGTCATAAACGCATTGCGGGTTCCCTCCTCACCATTGATTGTGCTCAAAGCGGAGGGATCGCGTCGTCCCCTGTATTGCATCGATTCGACGGGAAATCATGTTTTCGCCTATCAACCCCTTGCTCGGTCACTCAGTGTCGGGCAACCGGTTTATGGTGTCGAGTTGCACAATGTTTTTACACTTTCCCCGAAAGCCATCTCGATTACCTTGCTGGCCAAGGACTATGCGCATGCGATCCATCAGCATCAGCCGGAAGGACCTTATCATGTACTCGGGTGGTCTTTAGGTGGCGTGATTGCGCTCGCGATTGTCCATGAATTGGAAGCGTTGGGGCAGCCTGTGGCCTTCTTGGGTTGTTTAGACACGCAAACGCGCTTAGCCTTGTATGAAAATTCGATGCCGAGCCTGCTTGATGAGCTTGCAGGATTTCTTGAACCTGAATCGCGGAAAGAGTTAAAGGCGTTGCCTGACAATGAACGACAAGCCATTCAAGACCGTCTTTTGACCTTGCAACCGGAAGAACAGATTAACGCCCTGATTTTTTGGGCTCAAGCCCAAAGGTATCTTGACCCGGATGTCCCGCTTGAAGTGATCAAAAATCGATATGCGTTATTGAAAGATGAGGCGCGATTGATGAAAACCTATCGATCCCGGCCGATTCAGG
Source organism: Nitrospiria bacterium (assembly GCA_030430725.1). Lineage (GTDB taxonomy): Bacteria > Nitrospirota > Nitrospiria > Nitrospirales > UBA8639 > Nitrospira_E. Next base: position 845 of record JAUIKP010000121.1, on the reverse strand, counting down.
CACCCATACATGTGTGGTGGGCAACGAAAACCTTGGAGCGGGAATCTGGTATTCCGCCGATCGATTGGACTTCGTATACAACAGGATTGGTTTATACTGAAATTATTGAAAGCGATCATGATGGACTTCTGGGGAATCCTCGCGTTCACCGGCAGATCGATGAAATTTTAACTAGGTTGGCATGAACATCATGCCATTAGTATCTCTTGGACAAGGCGCTGGAAAAATTGATGTCAGGGGAAAGAGTCCTTGCCGGTATTCTTCAGCGCACTATCTCAGACCGCCTTCCGGATGGTAGGGCGTTCATCCAAGGACAGAAGGTTTTCGATGGGTAAACCCGCATTCGGAACGAATAGTTCCTCATTCGGCAAGGCACGGTGAAACGCTTCTCGTTTCACCATACAATCTATTCAGGACAGGAGCTGCGGGATTGAAGGGAGCAGGTCGGGCTTACAGACGTGATCCTCTATGGGAATCTCGTGGCGATGAGTATGGGCCCCAACGCCAAGCGCCTGATCGCCGTCGGTCGTAAACACGAAGGTTAAATTGGTCAAAGCCCAGATTTCGCGTGTCCTTGTCCAGGTTCGGTGTGGCGGGGTTGCCGGACGACCGACTCTGTCCAGAGTATGCGAATTTTTGCTGCTTCCCGTTATTGTGCGATCATGCGTGAGGGAATAATCCACGATGGCATTCGCCATCGTGGAAACCGGAATGGTCCAATTCTATTCCTCGCCTGAACTTGGGGTTAATGTGTGTTAGGAGTGTTTACCAGGCTCCATCGGGCATGGGGTCAGGTTTCCGGCCTTTTATGTCTTTGAAGGGGATGGACACCAATCGCTGACATC
>JAUIKP010000120.1 GCA_030430725.1 Nitrospiria bacterium | reverse complement strand
CCGGATGTAGGCGGATAAGAGAGTCTGCCAACGCATAGCTGTTACGAATGGTTTCGAGAATCGAACCATGAATCGCGGAATCGGCTTGCACAAAGGGCTCTAACACCCGATCCCACGATAGCGAGGCAATGGCCACCACTGGGCACTTCGCGTGAGCTGCCCCGGCTATGGCAAGAGGCGAAATATTGGATATCCCTAGACACGCCTTGGACAATCGAATGGCCTGGGCTTCCTCCTCAACCTTGGACTCCCACTGTGTGTGAAATTTGGTGTAGGCCTCCCATGTTTCCGCCACATCAATATCCAGGGGCCCTCGCTGGACACATCCAACATCTTGTTGGACATCTTGCAACTCCCAGCTCACGCGGAGATGACGTTGAAAGAAATCGGCAGGTACTTGCGTCCGTAGAATCACATGCAGGTCATCAACTGTTTCCCCTAATTCATTCAAAATTGGCATTAATTGCGCGGCATGCCCAAAACCATGGGCCGAGATTGAACACCACAGGACCGTCATCGGTAATTCTACTCCATTCAAAAAAGTACAATGAGTTCGTTTTGGAAAAATAATAACCTGGGGAGTTCACTTGCGGGAACAGTCTTAGAGTTCATAGAATCCCTCTGGATTTCAATTCAAGGTCTTTTTGTAAGATGCGTTGTCCAGGGTATAAATCTATGAACGGGAATATCCAAGCTGTTTTTAGGATGATGTGGACCATCTTCCTTTTGATCGGTCTACTCAATGCGTGTACCTCCCATTCAAGAACGCCCTCGCCTTCCCGATCCTCGCCTCCGGCAACAAGCGGAGAGTCACACACCCCTGCGTTAGAAAACCAGTTATTAGCCACGGTTAAACACGCTGAAGGGTTAGGACCGGGTAACCCCCTGCTCTTAAGTAGTCTGTATAGTTTGGCTACCTATTACGAAGACCGGAAGGAATATGACAAATCCGCTGCCCAATATGAACGGGCCCTCAAAATAAAGGAAACTTCGAATGGCCCAAACCATCCCGACGTGGCAGCCATCCTTCAACGCTATGCTCGGATGTTGCAAGCGGCTAATCGACCATCGGAAGCAGCCAATCTCCGACTTCGTTCCGAGGCCATCCTCGCTCGGCCCACGACACCCTCTCCCAACCCATAAAATTTCGCTGGGAAAAGGCTCTCTAACTTAGCATATTTGACCCTGTTCATCCGGAAATTTTTGCCCGGTCCTGCCCTCCTATGTCTTATTTCTTTATGGATAGTAGACTTTCTTGCCACTTTTTTCTCTGTAATTCTGGCACAGGAATTGGTTATATCCAGGTGAGTTCTTCTATTATCTTGACCAAGGATTCGTTCATGAAAAAATCCGTACAGCCAGACAATTCAATCGGCAAGACAAGTAAGAGTGCTCCCCAAAAGCCCGTGACAAAAAAGGCCTCTACCGACAAGTATCCTCGTTGCTCTCGTTGTGGGTCGCGGACAGTGCAATTAGAACAAATGGAACAGGAACTTCTTGTCACACTCAGCTTACATTGTCTGATTTGTGGACATTACACCTTCCTTGGTCGCCCCGTAATCCGATTATTACGCCGCCCTAATGTCACGATTCCAGATTCCATTACACGACCCGCAGGGGAATAAGGCCTCGCCCACAAACATTCGTTTTCCTTTCAGCATAGATTCCTTCTACCAGGACTCCGCACGCACAGACAGCGGAACCAACCCGCCTTGTTCAAGTCCTAGAGTAAGTTGTTGACAGGCCGTGATGCTCCCACATATGCGTAGATGCGATTGGGTTAAATTCGGCACAATAGTTTGAAGTGGTGAAATGTCGATTTGCGCCTTTCCGGACACGGAGGATATCACTCGCTGGATTCGACCTTTCGAATACTCCCAGGCAGTCGGCCAGGATCGAGTTAGCACTGGTTGATATCGAAAATGCTCAGGGAATTGTTGCTCAAGGGCGACCATCTCCTCATGGAGCATTAACTGGCCCTCATGGCGAACACTCGTCACCAGCGTCAGGTGGGCTCCACCTCTCCCTTCCTTCCGACCGAAATTATTGGCCTGTAAATAACGGGCATACGATAAAAATGGCGTAATACCCGTGCCGAAGGCCACACAGACCATTCGCATTCCCTCCCACATCCCATCGTCCTCTAAGCGAAGATTGGTAGCCTTACACACCTTGGTATTTTCATACACCAATACGCCTTCTTCATCTCCATCCAATTGGAGACGAACTTCTACAGTTTTTCCCTTCTCAAACCATTCGGTTGCCATTTCCGATTGCCACCAACTGGAGGTATCAGACTGGTCGCGATGGGTAAAATTGATGAACGTTTCCAACAAGCGTGGCTCATTGAAAGACGTATTTGATCGGGTATACATCCGTCTTCGATACTTGCCCGTCCGGGCTCCCCAGGGTTTGGCGAGAAAGGCTGTTCCTGGACGCATAGTATCTCGAATAGCATAGAGTTTTCCTGCTATCTCAACCTCCTCAGGGAGTGTTATTTGAACCAACCGGATTTCTCCTGGATCAATTGTCCGTAATTGATGAATAAGCGCGCCCACAACATATTCCATAATCATCTCACTCTTATATAAGAACCGTTCACAAGATAACGAGGGATTTCATCGGAAGAGTTACACGACAAAAGGGAAGGGACGACGATACCATTTGATTCTTCTGTTCATATTTATTTAATATTTCATCTTACCCTGGGCTATCCTTTAACAAGCAATGAATCATCTTTCCTCCATCCCACCGACACCACCAGAAGATGCTTCTTCGCCTCCTCCCAAGAAAACGATCTTGTCATCTTGCGATACTAGCCACGAGGTTTCTGCTTTAGCTCCAAACCCTCCAAAAGATGACAGAATATCGCCTTCCACTCCTATCCGAGAGGTTTCTTGTTACCTTGAGCAAATGTCCAAGATTCCGGATATGCGACAAGACAAAATCGCACATTTTCAAAAATTAATTGACTCGAAGAACTATGTCATTTCTGCTGAAAAGTTAGCGGATTCACTCATTCAAAAACTTCATCATCACTCAAAAGACACCCGACCGCCAACCACAGGATAATTTCTTTGGCGTCTAACGGCAGAGTCTTTCCCTTCCTCTCTTCCAATGGGATAGAACGTTGGTTTCACAGCCTAGACACCCAGCTGTCAGATAACATTCTAGAGTTTTTAACCTGTTCTTGTATATTCAGGGCAGTCCTTTTCTGTTCTCTGTATCTCATCTTGCCGGCCTGAATTTGGCCTTGTAACATGATCTCACACAACCGAAAAGGGAATCATGAATTCGCCATCTTCGCACCTTGCTATAGGTTCAAATATAATTTGGTTGACCTTTCCCTCCACACCTGAGAAATTGTTACTCCAAACTTATTTAGTGGGCCTAGGAGCGGATCACTCCTTCCTCTGTGCCCTTCCCAAAGATCCGGGACTCAGCAATCTAAAATGTGGGATACCTTGTAAAGGCCGTTCATGTATCGATGAAGACATTTATGAATTTGAAACAGTCATCCAAGAAATTCTCACACAGCCTACGGCTATTCGATTAGCTGCCCCATCTAACATTTCACGTCAACATCCTCGCTCATTTCCTCGGTTGACGGTCAATATGACTGGGGCCGTTCGCCCCCTCAGTGACAAGGGAAAAATCCTTGCCGTGCTTCCTGTTCAGCTCAGCAATCTTTCCCCGATGGGTTGCCAGTTTCGTGTCTCCCCTTCCGCCTGGCCACTTGTTTCCTCATCACATCTCCACATCAATTGTCGTTTGCCGGGATTCAACCATTTTTCCAAATTTTCGGGATCTATTGAATGGGTTGACCCTACGACGGATCTAATCATTGGCACCAAGTTTTTATTTACCTCTACTCAAGACCCCGCCAATCAAGATGTCATGCGGTGGTACACATCTCAACAAGCCAATCTGATTAACACCACAGCGTAACAGGCTATGACTTCTTCTTATAAGACCTCCCACATCGCCCTCTCAAGTCCCAGTGCTCTCGAATAAAGCCTCTTCGAAGGCCAAGGAATTTTCTACCTGTCTCTCATCTCGCCCTCTTTGAACGGTATTGATAGCCAATCTCACCAATCCGGTTCATTAGTGGCGTATCACAGATTGTCATTGACAGTTGCCTGAAAATAGGTTTCTTATTACAATATTGTGAATTCTCGCATAATTCGGTTACGGTATTTTATTCTGCAATTCCAGATATTCTTTCATATTACCCAGGACGTGTCGCATGGTCGAACCTATTAACAACCGAAACATTATCGATATTTCTCCACTTCCTACCCCAAAACAGATGCAAAGTACACTCCCCTTGCCCGAAAAAACCGGACAGATGGTTCTTCAATCCCGGCAAGCCATTCGAGATATTCTTCATGGACGAGATTCACATCGCTTATTAGTCATTATTGGTCCGTGTTCGATACACGACCCGGAAGCGGCCATTCTCTATGCTGAACGTCTCAAAAAGGTCGCTGATCGCATTCAGGAACACGTACTGATCGTTCTTCGGACCTATTTTGAAAAGCCCCGCACAACGGTGGGTTGGAAAGGACTTATCAACGACCCCCATTTAGATGGCTCCTGCGAAATTGGGGGAGGATTTGAACTGGCTCGTTCGATCCTACTCCGGATCAATAACTTAGGATTGCCATGCGCCACGGAATTTTTGGACCCTGTCACGCCCCAATATATTTCCGACTTAATTAGTTGGGCGGCTATTGGAGCACGAACCACCGAAAGTCAAACCCATAGGGAAATGGCCAGTGGCCTATCCATGCCGGTTGGCCTCAAAAATGGGACGGATGGAGGGCTCCAAGTCGCTCTCAACGCCATGATTGCCGCCCGACATCCTCAGAGTTTCATCGGCGTGAACGCGGAAGGCCTCATCTCGGTTATCAAGACCAATGGGAATCCAGACCGACACCTCGTTCTTCGTGGTGGCGGTGGACGAGTCAATTATAATCCGGAAGATATCTCTGAAGCCGTGCGTTGCTTAATGAATGAAGGAATTTGTCGTCCGATTATGGTTGACTGCTCTCATGGCAATTCAGAAAAAGATCATACACGTCAGATTCCCGTGGCTCGATCCGTTATCGACCAATTCACCAAAGGCCAACTCGCCATCATGGGCTTGCTAATTGAGAGTAATCTGAAACAGGGCAATCAAAAATGGGAAGCAGGGAAACCCTTGGAGTGGGGAGTATCGATTACAGATGCCTGCATCGGATGGGAAGAGACAGAACAACTTCTTGACGATTTGTCGGAAGCCATGGATAAGTCGGCGAAAAGCAAGATTTTGACTTCTTAACCAATTAAATATTCCTTGGCAACTTCTGAGTGTTTCCTCATGACTCCTCCTTAGGAACGCATGATACCTGTCCCCATTTTATAAGAGACCATTTCCTTCCATCCCTTACATATAATCCACAGGCCTCGGGTCGGTATAAAGAGACACGGCGATTCCCAGGGACTAACAAAGAAAATGTCCTAAGATGAAGCCTGCTATAAATGATTAAAAGGTACGGAGGCTTATGTATTGGAGGAGAAATCAGGAAGGGGTTGAATTTTAGAATCGCTTGTTTCATGCGTATGCTCATGGGTATGGCAACCTAAATGGTGGCATAACCTTCGATTCCAAAACCCGGCCAGTGCGATCATAGAGGCTCCAATCACATCAAAAACTATCTCTACCCCACCGGCTGATTCTATTAGGAGATGAGCGCTCAATAAAACCACAATTCCGCAAGCCGTCAAAAGAGCTGGACGTCCATCTCGATGCCCAGGATAGGTCACCAACAATCCAAAACCTGCCAATAAGGCAATCACCCCCAAAAATATCCATTCAGTAGTATCGGCCCAAAAGGCTCCGATCATTCCATCAAGACCATCCCAGGAATGTGCAGCTATGACGGGAAGCGCAAGCAATGCCAAAGGTGTCAAAGCGCAGTGCACCGCACATACCAGAGAAGCGATAGAGCCAGCTTTTGAAAGCCTCGGTCCAAGAGTTTTTATCATCTTATTGGTATTTTATTGGCATTGAGGACACAATCCTGTGAACTCCAAAGTATGATCATCCACGATGAATTGTGTCCGTTGTTCAATCAATTTTGTGATTTTTTTTAACGGGCATAACAACAAATCCTCGATCTGACCACAGATCTGACAACGAATATGATGGTGATGTTCCCGCCCTTCTTTAAGTTCATATCTGGCGAGACCTTCCTGATGAAGGTCTAATTGGAGAACCAGACCTAAGTCTTTCAGCACATGCAGGGTTCGGTACACGGTCACTAGATCGATTGCCACTTTTTCCTGGTGCAATTGTTCAAAAATTTCAGTGGCACTTATTGGATGGCGAGTCCTTTGCAATAACGCCAGGACGGCTTGGCGAGTACGGGTCATGCGTCGCCCTGTGGCTCGCAGATCTTTTTTGATGTTAGGTTCCAATTTTAACAAGAGGTGTAAGCCTGATAAGAAATTGCTTATTGCAAGTTTATTGCAATTACCATATCAGCACCTGATTGTCAATTACGAGGCGAAAATTCAGGAAAACCGATTCAAGACCACTCTTTATTGAGAAAGATACTCGATCTCACATTTATCACATAAAAAACCATATACGAATTGAGCCCTCAAGTATGGAATTTGACCTGGGACATTTCAGAAGAAAGGTTGGAAAACGTTTCAGGTGGGAATTTTATAAAAACTCAACCTCATTCATCTCAACTAGCGAGATGGTTTTTACCGGTGGGAAAAGCTTTACTCCAATAACAAGTCAGCACGTCGGTTAAATTGATGACATTGATGTTCGTCATCAACTTCACACAGAACCAAGGTATTCCCAAAGGAAACCACATCAAGACGTTTGCGTGAAATTCCTAAATTGGCTAGATATTCTTTGACGGCCTTTGCTCGTCGTACCCCGAGAACCATATTATAACTTTCGGTCCCACGTGCATCCGTATGCCCCTCAATTATGAGTTCATAATTTGGAAAGCGGTTCATCCAACTAGCCGTGGCATCCAGACGACCTTGAACTTCTGATGAAATTTCCCAACTATCGAATGGAAAGTACACAGTGGGAAAAGGATCTATTGAGGGCTTTTCCCGAGATATTCCCGTCTCTGGGCCCTGAGGAATGCTCATGAGTTGGGAAAGTGACGAGGAACCTTCAGCTTCCACTGTCGAAAGAGAAGTCAAAGTGGCCGGTGGTGGCCCTGGAGTCGAGACATCAAAGGACTGATCAGTCATTGAAAGCGATTCACATCCCCATGTTGCACATACTATAAGAATTCCAAGAAATCGTACCAACATATCTATAACATCCTCCTTTTTTCCATTATTTTCGGCAACGCACTCTCAAGACTTAAGATTGTAAAATAATAGTCATTTTTTACATGGCCTCTCTGAGCCCATGTACGAATGATTTTAGGAGAAAAAGCTGGATCACCACCCCGAAGAATTCCACAACTCTTTTCAGAAATTAACGGGGAATTAAATCAGAATTATTTGGATTGCGAATTGTATTAGGAAAAAGCACATGGAAGGTTCAACCCCAGGTGGCAGAGTGCCAAGAAACAGAAGAGATTTTATGCTTATGGGTGATGCAACAGCTCATTCTTTAATGGGGTCGATAGAAAAGCATGGTTTAGCGCCGAAAGACCATCAAACACATTAGTGCCTAACGCCTGAAGAGCTCCGACAACGACCATACCGATTAAACTTACAAGTAAGGCATATTCTACCATTGCCTCCCCCTGCTCTTTGGAAAAAAAATCATCCATTTTCTTATCTCCTTCTAAAATCAGTTTCTCTCTATTGTAGGAGTTGCTGTATCCAACCTATTTATGCAAATGGTAAACCCGATAATAAGGACGCTGCCTTTTCATCAATTCCCCTTGTTTGCCTGAACGCTTTTCTCCCACCTAGTCCTTACGGGGAAGGTATTAAACCAGTCAAGCTTCACTCTTTTGACAAACATCTCGACGCATCCAGGGATCACACAGATAAGTCCACCAACATCTAAAGAGAAATTTCTGATAGTCAATAAAACAACCGCAGAAACTGTTAACGAACATGACAAATTTGAATGAATGCCCCCAAAGGGCTAGTAGAGATCCAAGAGCCACGCCATGAGGTCCTCTGCGCCGACCTTAATAGATAAAAGGCTTTGAAATACAGGCAAAAGACATAAAAAAATGAATAAAAGTTGATGATCTCTCATAGCAAACTGAAATTCGTAAGATGAACTCTGAAATTCCGTGAATTTTATGAACAGGACAAGAAATACTGAAAATGAACTTAAGGAGGTGTCTATGGGCAGAACAGACAGGGGGTTAACGTGAAAGCGGTGCATCAACCCAGTCCGTAGCCCACGGGTTCATGCGGCTCTGAAGACCAATGGATATGATCACGGCGACCATTGGGTGGCCTAACGGATGCGCGGGCATGGAGTTGCCTTCCGGCATGAGCGGAAATTCCGAGCGAAGGCCAACTCCAGGTATCAGCATCCGGTCGCTGACTACTTGTTCGAACAGCAATTTATGGTATCCGGATCCAACCCCTAGCGGATGTCAGAAGGTTGTTGATCCTTCAGAAAAATAATTATTTCTTGTATGTGATTTGCG
>JAUIKP010000119.1 GCA_030430725.1 Nitrospiria bacterium | reverse complement strand
CACGCTCGTTGATATTGATTATCCGGCCCTGATGGCCTGGTATGCACAGACCCCAACGCAGGTCGCGATCGTACTTCGGCATGTCCCGGATGTGAGTCGGTATGGTGCCGTCGTGCTTCTGGGTGAACGGGTCGTAGCGTTTCAAGAAAAGGGTCAGGAAGGTCCAGGTCTAGTAAACGCAGGTGTGTACGTTGTTGGACCTGAAATCTTTTCCCAATATGGAAGCGGAGAGCACTTTTCCTTTGAGACGGATATCCTCCAGCCCTATTGTCGAGAGCTGCAGCCACGCGCATTCGTCACCACAGGATATTTTATTGATATCGGCATCCCAAGCGACTATGAACGCGCTCAGAAGGAAATGATTTTTGCGCGGGTCAATTGAACGACATCGGTTCGGCAAACATGGAGAGTGGGATGGGATTTGAGAAAGAGTTTGAGCAATTTTGGACGAAGGGTTACCTGATTGTTCCTGATCTGTTCGACCAGGAAGAGATGCATATTCTGAAGAATATCATCGTGAATCATGAGGGGATGAAACAGCGGACTGAAGGTCTCATGAATAAAGTTTCTCAGGGAAAACGGCCATCCTTTGAAACCATTTATGTGTGGAATGATACAGCGGGAAATGATGTCTTCGCCAAAGCCACTCGACGTGCCTCGATTTTCGATCGATTGGAATATTTTTTCAACGATTCTGTCTACGTGTATCATAATAAAATTACCTTGAAATATCCTGGTATGGTCGGATTCCGCTATCATCAGGATTATGCCTATTGGTATGGAATGGGGAATTTGTATCCGGATATGGCTACGGTTCTCATTGCCGTTGACCCGATGACCAGGGAAAATGGGTGTTTGAAAATTCTCGAGGGGTCTCATAAGATGGGCAGGATTGATCATGTGTTTCATGATGGAGTGTCTGACAGTGGTGTTTGTCAGGACCGGCTGGCTGTCATTGCAACGCGTTTGCCGGAAGTATACGTGGAATTGAAGCGCGGAGATGTCGTGATGTTTCACTGTAATACCTTACATGGTTCCAATGATAACGTGTCTCCGCATTCCAGAATCGCCTTAATCGGATGTTATAACACCAAAGCCAATAATCCGTATAAGTCGGCAGGGGGCCATCCCTTCTATCAAGCTCAAGAGCGAGTGTTGGAAAAAATAACAGAACAGGATTCAGGAAGCCTTCCTGATTTTGATTTGCAATTTTCCTGATTTTACTTAGGAGTTTGTCCCGGAGGATGACTGACCCGTTATCGTTTGATGATCGTTAATATACAGAGCAGGTTCAGACCTGAAATGTCCTGGGTGTTGATAAAGGCCGGAGAGGGAGTAGCAAAATGAGACATTTAGCGAGTTTTCTCGCAATTAGTATAACTCTAATAGTGTTCGGATTCGAAAGTTCGGCACTGGCCTATCTTGATCCCGGTACGGGAAGCATGGTGTTGCAACTCTTGTTGGGTGGCATTGCCGGCGCTGTGGTGATTCTGAAGTTGTATTGGAGGCGATTTGTCGGACTGTTTCGTGGAAATGCTCGGGAAGAATCCGAACGTTCTCCTTCCGAAGATCAGAAGTAATGGGTGGTGTCGAACCCCTTCCAGGATCCTTCCGTGATCCCAGTGGGAGCGTGTACCAGTTTGAGGGGCGTATCTTTAGGACAGTCAATCATTGTTTTTCTCAGGATTTCGATTTTGTCACTTCAACAGGATTATTTCAAAAACTTGCGACCGAAGGCTTGCTCCTTCCGTTTGAGATTGTGTCTTCAGATGTTCTGGGGCTCTCAGATCCAAAACCTCGGTATGTATTGGAAGCACCCAGGCTCCCACTTATCTCCTATCCTTATGAATGGTCATTTCCGGCCCTGAAGGCCGCCGCACTCCTGCATTTACGGATCCAGTTGAAATCATTGGAAGTTGGTGTCACGCTTTCCGATGCCTCGGCTTACAATATTCAATTTCAGGGAATTCAGCCTGTTTTTATAGATCACCTCTCCTTTAGGCGCTATCAATCTGGTGAATTGTGGAATGGTCATCGCCAATTTTGCGAACAATTCCTGAACCCTCTGTTACTTCGCGCATTTTTTGGCATAGCTCACAACGCCTGGTATCGGGGAACGCAGGAGGGAATCACAACTGGAGAGATCCGAAAGTTACTCAAGTGGCGACACTGCTGGAAGTGGAATGTCTTGACCCACGTCGTTTTGCAGGATCTTTTTCAAAACACTTCCACTAAACGTACGAAAAGCCTTCAAGATCATTCGTTAGCCAGGGCCTCGCTCCCCCTTTCTTCTTTCAAGGCGATGCTGGAAAAAATGTTTCATTGGATCAGCCATTTGACTCCTCTGAATAAGGGTGAAAGCACGTGGGGGGACTACGATAGAACCTGTAGTTATTCTTCAACGGAAATCCAATCTAAAAAACAATTCATTCTTGAATTTTCCCAAAAGGTCCAGCCCACACTTGTATGGGATTTGGGATGCAATACCGGTGAATATTCGGAGGCGGCGTTGGAAGGCGGGGCACGGAACGTCGTGGGGTTTGACTTTGATCAGGGAGCGTTGGATGGCAGTTACCATCGATCAGCCGAGAGGCGTCTCTCTTTTCAAGCTCTGTTTATGGATGCGGCTAATCCAAGTCCAAGCCAAGGGTGGAATGGTCACGAGCGAGAAAGTTTGCAGTCCCGGGTCTCAGCGGATGCCGTCCTCGCCTTGGCTCTTGTTCATCACTTAGCTATTGCCAGGAATATCCCGTTGGGTCAGGTTGTCAGTTGGCTTATCAGGCTTGCGCCACAGGGGGTCATCGAATTTGTTCCGAAAAATGATCCTATGGTGCAAGAGTTGTTAAGTCTGCGTCAGGATATTTTCCCTGATTACACCGCCGAACATTTCATGGCGCTTCTGAAAGAAAAGGCGGTGATCATTAAGAATGAAACCGTCTCAAAAAGCGGACGAATGTTGGTGTGGTTTAAACGAATGTAATTCAGGGGCATATAACCCGGTCAAATTTACTTAAGAATTTGAATCATCCTGAAAAATCTGAGGTGTCGTTGACAGACTTCTTGAATGTTCCGCACGCCTTCCTCCAAAGACACTTGTCATCCCAACCATAATCATCTGAATTGGCCCCAAGCTCTGTCATCAGGGACCCAAATGACCACTTCCTAAAATGAGTTAAATATGCCTGGTATTCGTATGGTCCTTGTGGAATTTTTGCACCTGTTTGCCCTCGCTGGCTTGGCCATTGCCCAGCCGCTCTATGACCTCCTTGGCCAGAATCCCGAGTTTTTTGTTTCTCATAAGGCCGGTCCGGGGCTTATCATCGGGATGGTCTTCGTCCTCTCGATTGGTGTGGCACTAGTCCTGGTGCTGCTTGAATTGGCCGCCTGGCTAGTCGGTGAGCGTGTTCGGACTATCCTGCATTTGGTATTTGTTTTTGGCCTGGCCTTTCTCACAGTCCTGCCTCCGGTGCAGCGACTAGTGGATGGATCTGATCTCTTGATTGTCGGGTTTGCATTGTTGATCGGTTTTCTTTTTTCGGTCCTTTATGTTCGCGGGCAGGCGTTCCGGCTGTTTCTCACGGTCCTTTCACCAGTCGTGGTGGCATTTCCGCTATGGTTTTTGTTGTTTACTCCCGTCGGTCGACTTGTCATGCCTGATGCTATTGAGCCAAAGGCCCCAATTGCAATAAATAACCCGATCCCGGTTGTCCTTGTAGTGCTGGATGAATTCAACATCACCGCGTTATTGGATGCCGGAGGTCGGATCGATCCGGTACGTTTCCCTAATTTTGCCGATCTAGCGGCACAAAGTTATTGGTTTCCTAATGCGGTTGCAACGTATGTAGAAACCGCAACTGCGGTGTCTGGAATTTTGACTGGGCGGCAGCCAAAAGCTGGCGTTCGACTCAATCCGACGGCAGCAGATCATCCGCAAAATCTGTTTACAATGTTGGGAGACCGGTATGCTCTTAATGTCGTGGAATCTGTGACAAGACTTTGTCCCCAAACGCTATGCCAGGAAGAAGCTGCTGCTGGTTCGTCCCTTCCTTACAAGTCCTTTTTTGCAGATCTAGTAGCCATATTTTTACATATTATTGCCCCGCCACAATTAGGAAAACAGTTGCCCCCGCTCCACGCGCAATGGACCGGTTTCGGTGAGGAATTGTTGAGGAAAGGGATTCTTGGGCAAAACGAGAGTAGTATCCATCCCGATCTTGCTGTGGGGAGCGATAGCTCAAGAGAATCGCGGATCACTTCTTTCCTTTCTCAAATAGAGCAAACCTCAAGTCCTGTCCTCCATTTTCTTCACGTCATCCTGCCTCATACGAGGTATGAATATTTGGTGTCAGGTCAGCAATATTTTAACAGGGAGCGATTCATTCCTGCCGGTTGGATTGATGGCCCTGGTTGGGGGGGGAGGTGGATAGGGAAAGAACCCTTGATTCTTACGGCGTACTACCAATATCTGCAGCAAATTGGATATGTTGATCAGTTCCTCGGGAAATTGCGACGTTTACTTGAAACCGCAGATCTTTTCGATAAGGCGCTCATTATCGTGACGGCCGATCATGGTGTTTCCTTTCAGCGTGGGCTATCCATGCGAGAGGTACAAAAGGGAAATGAGAGCGATATTCTAAAGGTTCCCATGTTCGTCAAGCTGCCTGGGCAACGTGAGGGAAGCATTCGTGAGCGGCTTGTCAGCGGAATTGATGTGTTGCCAACCATCGCCGATGTCCTAGGTTTAAAGATCCCCAAGGCTATAGATGGGTTTTCCATGTTGGACAATGAAAATCCGCCGAGGGACGAGATAGATTTTCTCGGAGTAGGAAAAATCAAATTGCAAGATCTGAAGAGATTTCCTCGTCTCAAGTGGCAGGTCGATCATTTTGGAGAGCACACGGCACTCGACCGGCTTGTGCCAAAGGGGCCGGCTTCAAATTTGATTGGACAAGAACTTGGTGATTTAGACATTGGTCACTCGTCCTCCCTGAAATATATAAATGAAAATCCTCATCAATTAGATCACGTGAATCTTGAAAGCAGATACCTGCCTGCTCTTTTTAGCGGACACATTATTGGCACGGGTCGCCGAAACTTACCGATCGCTATTTCGCTCAATGGGCGAGTTTGGGCTACGACCCAGGCATCCTTATGGGATGGAAAACGGAATTATTTTTCTGTTTTATTTCCCCCTTCGGCTTTCCAGTCAGGTGAGAACACAGTGAGGGTGTTTCTGATTGGAGATCATGATACAAACTTAACTCCCATACCCTTGGCAAGTCAGGGGGCTTTGAGTGGTGAGGAGACAATGATCCGTTTGCATCACGAAGCCTCGAGTCAATCAAAGCTTGTGTTTTCCGGTGAGCAGGAGATTGTGGTCGATGCGGGTGAAAAGCATCTGACTGGGAATCTGGATCGTGTCCTTCTTTCAGCGGAATCAATTGTTGTGGAAGGATGGGCTGCTGATCTTGAAAAAAATCAACCAGCTGAAGAGGTTTTCATTTTCACAAACGGAAAATTAACGGCTAGGGCAGAAGTTGGAATCTCCAGGCAAGATGTCGTGGAGGCTCATCAACAGAAGTCATTGTTCCACAGTGGGTTCAGGATTAAAATCCCGGTGAAAGTTCTCAAGCCTTATCCAAGTGATATCAGATTCATTGTTGTCTCTTTAAGCAACCGAGCATGGGAATTCTCCTTTTCTCCCGAACAATTGGATTTTATTCGCTCCACACTTGAGGAAAAGAATTTCAGCCAATGACCAAGCTGATAAGGGCAAATCCAGTCATTGGGCGTGACAAACCCAAGCTATGGCTTAACCGGAACCCCATATACCCGTTGGATTATGTGAGGAACAGTTCCAGCATTTGTTTAGTGCGGGGCTTGGCATCTGGACGAGCCCTTTTAGGATTTTCAGGGAAACGTCTCGACGTCGGAATGAGTGAGGCATGTTTTGTGGGATCGCTTGGCCTGCATTTCATGGAAGATATGCTCGGGTTGGTCTGTCTGATTTTGGAAGCCAAACGTGTGTTCCCGCTGCGAATGTTGCTCATTAAACCGGGCCAGGGGATTGAACCGGTTGCCTCAACATATTTCCAAAGCATCCTTTGGATGATGATTGAATCGCACATGAATATTCGAAATTACCGTTAATTTCCCGTCTCCTTGGGGGCGAGCTTGCGGTGGAAGCCTGGAAGCAGATGAAACAGAACTTGGCCCTTATTGTTGGATCGACAATAATTGCGATTTTCATCATGGAAGCCTTACTGCGTGGTATGGGAATTCCATCTACCCTGAAGTCAGGGTGGGGGTGGGAAAATTCTGCGGGTAGAAAGTTATCTAAATATGATGCTTTAACGACCAATCAATTTGGATATCGAGGACAAAGCATTCACTATCAGACCGAGGATTATGTGGTATTGCTTGTGGGGGACAGCCAAGTCGAAGCGTATGCCAACCAACCGGAACACATGCCTGAACAGTTTCTTCAGGAATTTCTCACGAGTCAGTTGCATAAACCAGTCAAAGTGTTTTCCCTTGCTTCGTCAGGGTGGGGGCAGGATCAACAGCTACTTGCCTTACAAGAGTATTTCAACTTGTATAGGGCAGACTTGGTTTTGTTATGGACAACCCCAGGAAATGATTTTTGGGAAAATGCGTTTCCAGATAGAAGTGCGACTTCGCAGGCGGGACCCTTGAAGCCAACCTTTAGGCTGACAGATGGTGAACTCTATGGCCCTTTCTTTCTCTCAGGATCTTACTTGCATAATAGTGCCATCGTCCAATTAATCGAGACGGTGATGGCAAATTTTCAGAAAGAAACATTGGAACAACGTATTCTTCGTCGTTGGCTTCAGAAAATGCCATCGTTCCATAAAACCCGTAAACCCGAAAATGAATATGTATGTGAGGGGCTGACGGTTATTAATCAAGTCGAGTTTTTTAATACGATATTGGATCTCAATAATGAAATTGGGTACACCGTAAAGTCCGGAGAAGATTTTCTGCACAGCAGAAGCCACTTTTCTCCTTTTATGATAAATCCATCCAGGCGAGATGAATATCTGGTGGCAATTACTAAAAGTCTATTGTGGCATGTAAAAATGGAAGTAGAAAAACATCATTCAAAATTTCTTGCGTTCTATCCTGTGCGAGAGGATTTTGATAAGCGAGGAAAACAAATGGTTAAGTGTGTGACGGATTCGCAAGGGAATATATTTAGAGTTTCCTTGGATTATACTCGCCTGTTGAAAGATGTCATCTCTTCTGAAGATTTAGTTGTCTTTGATTTGCCAGGTGGTAACGAAATTGTCGTTTCACGGAGTGATAGACACCTAAATAATTTAGGAAACGAATTAGGTATGAAAAAGCTGAGTCTGAGTCTGAAGGAGCGATCGCTATTCGATTGATGATCATTGTTTCTCTTTGAAGCTTTTGGGGGAGATGTTGGTTCTGCAATTTTTCGAACAATAATCGGGATAACTGAGGATGATAAAATCTTATGCATACGCGTTCTCCTCCGTCGTGGAGCCCGTGCCAATGGGATATCCATAGATGAGTTCACCCTTTTGCCCGCGAAAATGGTTTTATGCTGAGTGTTTGGACGGGAACTTCAGGTTCACACTTTATCGGCAGCTAGGGCGCCGGATGGGCAAGGATGGGAAGGGAAGCATACCGCAGGAGCAAAAAAGTGGTATTCATGTCTACAGTCTAGAGATTTCATCGACCAGGTGGGATGGTTGTCAGGAAGCTTTCTGGAAAATGGGCGTTGGATGTGACTGAGTAGGAAACAATGACGAATTCTGAATCAATGGAGGGGATGCTGCATACGCCGAAGCTCTGTTCCATCATTATTGTGACCTATAATTCCTGCACCTGCATCGGTGCCTGTTTGGGGCCCCTACTCAACATTTCTGATGTTGAGCTCGTGGTTGTGGATAATGATTCGAAGGATGGTACTGCGGACAAATTGCAGAAAGAATTTCCACAGGTCAATCTTATTGCCCTTCAGGATAATATTGGTTTTGGGCGAGCGTGTAATATCGGGGTAGCGGCTACGAGTGGATCCTTTGCCTTATTTTTGAACCCGGACACCATTGCGACGGAAAAGGCCATTCGTACCCTTATCCAATTCCATGAGAAGCATCCCCGGGTGGGAATTATCGGAGGCCGCCTTGTTGACCCGTCTGGCCGGCCTTTGCAATCGATGGGGGATCCACCTTCTTTGACTGGCCTTGTGCTGGATAAGCCGTTGGCCTGGGTGGCTAAACGTATGGGACCTCGAGGGTTCTTTCGTCGGGTGGTAGGCCGGTGTTCGACAAAATATTGCATCCCTTATAAAGCGGAGCCTGTGGGATGGGTATCCGGTGCCTTCCTTTGTTGTCGGCGTGCAATCTGGAATGAAGTTGGCGGATTTGATGAAAAATTTTTTTTGTATTATGAAGATGTTGATCTGTGCCTCAGGGCCACGCAAGCCGGTTGGGAGGTGTGGCACGTTCCTGAGGCAGTCGTAGAGCATCAGTCCGGAGCTTCATTTGGGGGGGATCTTTCAAAACAAAAGGAAATTTATTACGCTAATCAATATTATTTTTTCCGAAAACATTTTGGTCGTCCGGTCGCATGGGCTTTGTGGGTTTTGCAAAGTATCTATTCTCGATTAGGGATGTACCGTCGCCTTGGAA
>JAUIKP010000118.1 GCA_030430725.1 Nitrospiria bacterium | reverse complement strand
AGTTCCGGAAAGAGTCACCAGGGAGGCCCGATCCCATGCGTAATCGTTTCGATGGGCGAAGAAGGCCAGATCATAGGTCTTGTTTGGATTAAGGCCGCCAAAGGTCAATACGAGCGAATTGCTATCATAAGAAATCGCGCCCAGCCCGCTAACCATGCCATCAAAGATCGTAAAGGCATCTCCGGTAGTCGGATTTGCCCCTTGAGCCGCCTGGGCAGAACCATCAAATGATCCGCCAGTAACGGTCAGGGTGACACCCGTATCGAGGCCACTGTTGAAATCCTTCAGTAGACCAGTGCTGGGTAAGCCAGAGCCTCCGTTGGGAGAGGTAATCTTTGTGATATTCGTTTCAAGTTGTCCTGTACCCCAGGCCAGGTCATTATAGGCCGTAAAACCAGCCGCAGCGGCAATAGACCCCGTTCCCATAGCCAACACAGCAGTCGCTAGCGACCCTGCTACCCACCATGATGTTCGATACGCATTCCTTTTCATAAATCCGCCTTTCTTTCTCTCCAGGAATCAGACCATATCTTAAATGGAATCTGTTCATTTCAATATATCTCCACAAAAGATCCTTCCTGGACAATTGTTAGAACACACCTAAAAAACATTAATATGACCGCATGCTACCGTACACTTTCCCTCTCGAACGTATTGAAATGTGGGGGGGAGTAATTTCTCAAATTATCCGATTTCATAAAACGCTTCAAGTGTTCTCCTTGTAACCACCTCCTTTGTGTCTATTACGTCGATTTTCATGGATGGACAATTTCGGAACAAGCAGCAGTTTTATCATAGCCCAATACCGGTTACCTGCTTGGAAAACGATGAGTATCTTTCTTCCGGCTTAGTACAGCAAAACAACTGCCACGTTTCGGGGCGCCGCGATTTTCTCTGTACATTTCTTCTTTCTCAGCGCGTTGTGTGAGCTCAATGAACTTAGGGCGAAGTTAGAAAACTGGCGATTTTTGAAAATAGTAAACGGCTATGACAGAACTGGATCCCCAGTAGTTCGAGACAAAAGGAAAGGTAAAACATCTTCCAGCAACTGATCTAATAGGTTCCTAACATAGATAAGTTTCTCGACGACACGGAATTTTTCAATACACAGTATTTCAAGTCGAATTGTTGATTATTTAACTATCTGGGGAATTTCTAATCTTTTCCAAGTTTTCTCCGCGAATATTTTCGGATAAATCCAATTTCTATTCCTTTTTCTCTTATTCATTACCTAAATCCATAATTCGGTAACGCCCCGAGCGAAAGGCAATTCTTATTGGATTAGTTAACCATGGGTAAGAATAAGATTGAGCCTGAATTGAGAAGCTTGAGCGAGAGAATTAAAAAAACCACATCGGTCTCATGCGGTTATTTTTTGATAAAATTGACGAAGTTCCATCGATGGGAGGTGACGGGGCTGCAGATAAAAAACACTAAATCAAGAACCTTGATACACCCTTCATTGAAAGACAAAATCACCAGATCAAATCAACTATTGAGGCATGGCATTTCTCCATCGGAATTTTTTAAGAACAGGGTAGATCCATTTTTTTGAAACCATCCATGAAAATCGAGAAGAGCCTCAGGGGAAAAAGAGCTGTAGACGATAGTTGATCAGGTAAAACGATTGCATGGTTAGGCGCCCCTAACATTCGCCAAATTATCTCAATACATTTGTTAGCCACTCCTATGCCCTGGCTGATTCCAATCTCCCTCGATTTGTGAATTTGAAAGAACCACACTAGTCCCGACAAGTATCCAAAACAGATAAGAATGGCTTCCGCCGAAGCTGTCCTCGAAAAAAATACGGATCGAGAATCCAAGAACCATGAGAAACACTCCCATCTGTAACCAACGATGCGAAGAAGTCCTAGCCTTTGGCCATTTCTCATAGATGGCAAATCCCACTTTGGCGAGCAACCAAAGAAACAAGGCCAACCCTGGTAATCCAGCCCCTGTCACCACCATGAGATACCAGTTATGCGGTTTTTCCGGAATATCGGGGATCCCAGGATTCGCAGCTTCCAACTCAATGATATTTTGCCCGTGACGTTTTTCTAAAATTGGCACGCCATAACCCACTCCAACAATTGGATGGTCCAGAATATCTGAAGCACTAAGACTCCATACTGCCAACCGAGCCTTGATCGTCCAAGGATTGAAGGTTTCACGATGTAGTCCCAATTGACCAAGAATGACTCCAACCGAAAGAAATACCACTATTCCTATGATCAGCAAGCGAAATGCGTGACGCTTATGGACAAGAAAACCTCCAACAATTATTTGTATTAGACAGGCTAACCAGACACCACGACTATAGGAAAGCACTAAGGCCAAGAAAGAGAGAAGCATGCCGCAACCTAACATCACCCGTTTCCATGGACTGGGCACCGCCAAGAATCCCGTAATGAATAAGGGAAAAACCATCAATGCATTGGTACTCAGCCAAGTAAAATCTGCGCCGCTGACTTTTGGAAAACCCGCACGGATCGTGCGATCAAAAAGGTTCCCTCCTCGATCCCAAAAATCAAGAAGGGAATAGGTGTAACAGGCAATGGCCCCCACCAAAAAGAAGGGGAGAACCTTTCTTAGAAAATACTCATTCCGTTGTTCCTGGACAATCAGACAAGTACCGTAGAGCACTGCCAATTGTGCCACAACTTTTTGCCATTCCTGCAAACTGATCCAAGGATCAATTGAAAAGGGAATCGTAAACGCAATCCATCCCACAAAACAGATAAATGGGACAAGGAGCCGGGCATGAATCCAGAGAGGTTTTCGCTCTATTAAACAAAGGAATATGGCCATACCCAGAAGAGGGAAAAAGAAATATTCTTGAATATGAAACAGCCGGGGAGAAAAACCCAAGAGAATGACCACACAAAGACCCCACCCCAGAGCAGCCCAAAGATAAGAACTGGAGAAAGTCCTAGAAGAAGAGGTACGGCCGATCTGTCCCACGTCCAAGTCGATGCTCATTGGATCAATTCATTTGAGACAGGGAGATCTCGCACAAGAAACGTTTTCAACCTAATCCTCATTAGCCCATTACGGGTTGGCAAAAACGCTTAAAAATCTCTTACCCTAGACGCAGATGACCGAGCATGTTGTAATCAAGGGACTTACATGGAGAGTACCTATCACGCAGAATGCTTATCATTATTAAACGACATTGTCCCTCGAAAAAGATCCAAGACTTTTCACAACTACTAGGGGGTTTTGCTAAAGGCCACGGGAAATTAGATCATGAATGTGTATCATGCCGACGACTTTTTCCTGTCGATCAAGAACCGGTAGCACGGAGATGGGCTTTTCCCGTTCCTCCATAAATTGAAGAACTTTGACGGCTTTTTCATCCTGATATACCCAACTGGGCTTTGGGTTCATTACTGCTCCAATCGTGAGAGCGAAAAGGTTTTGCCCCCCTTCCAGCACTCGACGAATATCAAAATCAGTGATCAATCCCAATAAACGATCTTCCTCATCAAGGACGGACACGGCGCCAGCACGTTTACTTGTCATTTCACACAACATAAATTGAATCGTGTGAGAAAGGCGAATAATCGCATTGGCTTCACCGGTTCGCATCAAATCCCCAACGTTCAAAAGTAGTCGTTTTCCTAACTGGCCACCAGGGTGAAACATAGCAAAGTCGGCTGGTTGAAAATTTCGCAATTTCATCAATGCCATGGCCAGGGCATCCCCTAAGACCAAGGCCGCAGTGGTACTGCAGGTAGGTGCCAGATTGAGCGGACAAGCTTCTTCTTGAATGGGCGTTACTAGAATAAGATCGCTACCCCGTGCGAGAGTGGAGTTGGCCTGGGCTGTAATGGTAATAATTCGTGCACCGATTTTTCGAATTAATGGAAGCAGCGCCAGCAATTCTTCGCTTTCGCCTGACTTTCCTACCGCAATCACTATATCTTCTTTGGCCACAATCCCTATGTCCCCATGCAGCCCCTCGGAACCATGTAAAAACACCGCAGGAGTGCCGGTGGACACCATAGTAGCCGAAATTTTGTTCGCTATCAGACCGGATTTTCCCACCCCTGTAAGAATCACTTTCCCCCTACAGGCTTGCAACATTTTTACTGCCTTTTCGAAAGGAAGACCGATACTCTTTTCAAGGTGCGCAATGGCTAGACCTTCCAGCCTGATCACCCGACGAAGTTCTTGAAGTATATCCATAAGAATTTGGTTTTCTTATCCCTAGCCAAACCGGCTATTCTGGCAAAAAACTTCAAATTGAAGCTATCATTTGATAAACAGCTTTAGTTGGCTTTTTTCTGGACAACGCGCAGGCCTCGTTTCGTCCTTGAGGAGCACCTTCGCTATACTGGAACTCCAACAAAAAGATTTCCTCTTGACGCACAATACAGATGAATGGAATCGGTGAGAGGAGGTGCTTTTGCCCATTTTTGGGAAAGGCTATTTTCCCTAGAAGAGCATTTATGACTACTCTCGTGTATCAATACACAAAATTGTAATTTAGGTCAAGTTGAGGAAAGCTCACCTTCATGGCTTGGATTATGACATCGCATCTTGCTGTAAGGGCTATTTTCGCCTTCGCCAAACCTGGTACAAAGAAAGAAAGTTGAACAAATTGAAAGGCCCACACAGAGTATGAAAAACCCCCAATTATCCTCTGCCACGACTCAAGAAATTACTCGAATGTATTATGCGCTGGACTATGATGGACTTGGCCCGGTTTATTGCGACGAAGGTGGAGACGCGTTTTGGCAGGATCGCCGAGGCCCCTGCAAGAAACTGGGGATCGCGATTGCGAAAGCCCTCCGCACCCGCCTACCGGCTATGGGGCGAAGTCTATATGTGGGCGCGGGAGTTCCCGAGATTCCCCCTTTGGTCATGGAACGGCTGGAATTAAATCGAACAGTATGCCCCTATAATCTTCGGCAAGCAGAAGTGGATATACTCAACCAAGCCGGAGGCGAAAACGGAATCCCATTTTATTACGGGTCAGCAGAGACTGCGACAGGCAACGTTGATCATCTTTGGATTGTCAGTGTTCTGAATGACCCGGAAGAATTCCCCAATCTGTCGGTCCTTTTTTCATACGGTCGTGCAGACCCCATGGCATTTGATCCATCGGCCTTTGTACAGGAACGGGAAACAGGAATTCGCTTATTTGCCAATTGCATGGCCAAACTAACCATACCAGGATTGCTCACAACCTCGGTGGAAGAAATGCCCTGGGTTGAACATTGGTGCCACTCACACGGTATGCCTTTCCAAGTTGAGGATCAGACCTACCCAACGGCCTTGGTAGGTGATCCAGTTTGTTTTATCCACATTGGATGAGGGCTACCGTTTTTTCAATCACTCCTGCCGGATAAGGGAAGGAATTAGGGTTGTTATGAAACCGATTTTCCTTGGATTGATTGGCATAGGACGACACGGCTCCCGTTATCTTCATCATTTGCTCTCCGTCGAAACAGGAGGAGAATTAATTGCCATCAGCCGAAGAAACCAAGAAGAAGGCATTCGACTTGCCTCAGAATACACCCTCCGCTTTTATCCGAACTATCAGGATCTTTTAGCCGATTCGGCTATTCAGGGCGTTCTGATCGTGACCCCTCCCTCACTCAATTTACCCATTGCCTTAGAAGCCATTCAACATGGCAAAGCAGTTCTTTTGGAAAAACCCCTTGCCCTTAACCAATCCCAAGGTCGCCAAATCGTCGAGGCCGCCACTAAAGCTAAAATCTCTGTCATGACGGCCCAGACTCTGCGGTATGAACCAACAATCCGGCAATTGCAAGCCATCGCACCATCCTTAGGCCAATGGCAATATCTTGTTTGCACCATGCGATTCGAATCCGGCCCAGCGTTGCCGGGAAAAAACACCTCATGGAGCAATTATGGATCCCTCATGGAATTTGGGATTCACTTGCTGGACCTGGTCCGTTTCCTCACTCGGGATGAGGTCCATTCGGTCTCAGCGGACATTGGTCGACCTACGACCCAAAACCCCGAAAATCAGGCTTTCATAAAACTGGTTACGCAAATGGGACTTCCCTGTTATCTCGATATCTCACGCGTCAGCCAGGGACGGGTCACTCGCGCAGAAATTATGGGGTCAAAAGGACAAGCATCAGCCGATTGGACGACCAATATCGTTCGAAAAATTTCCGGAAGAAATGAGATATTAGACTATCCCTTCCCGCCCAGTGCAACGCTGATTGAAGTGCTTCGAGACTTTTGCCAGGGAATTCGAACCGGAGGCCCAATGCCCATTACGGCAGAGGATGGGTTGCGAGCAGTCGAAATAGCTGATGCGTGTTACCGATCGGCACAGACTGGGAAATCCATTTTCCTCAATTGATTCCTGTATCTTCATGGCCGCCCTCCTGGCATTTGTACCCTCCACAGTTCATAGGCATCATGGATGGATGATCCTTTCATACGATACGCTATGTCGGCTTCCCTGAAGATTTTCTCAATCAATTCCCAATCTTGTCGGGAAAAATTATAGCGTTGAAAGAGTTCAGTAAGAGCTGGTTTTTCCCACATGGGTGCATTGTGATTATAGCTTACGAGAGCCTCTAACATTTTGGATGTCAAACCTCTTTGAGGAAACGACTGTAAAAACCCTACACTTTCATTTTCAAAACGCTGTTCAACCGCGGCTGAAAAATAGTCGCTCAATTCTGCTGATTGGGATTTCACTAAGGCCGACTGCAATTGAATAAGACCATGAATCAGTTGATTGGCCTGGGAAGACCCCTCGGGCGGAAGAACATTAGCACTTTCAAACGTGGCCAAGAGGGCCATGACGGAACCAACCAAGGCCGAACCAGCTCTTTTTGAAGAAAAATCTGACGAAAACTGGGGAGACGAGGCAACCTCGCCGTCAGCAAGAAATAAATAAGCTGATACCCCCGGTTTATTCATATAGGCTAGGCGAGTATTTACATTTTCCTTCTGAATTGACTTTAAATTTTCAACTTTTGACAAGGATTCATTCTCTAAACCTCCCTCACTTCTACTTTGCCCAACCTCCCACAGGAACAAGGCGGTCGCCCCTATCCATATAGTCAAGAAGATCCACGACGCTTTACGAGGATCGCCCTGGCAGGTCATGAGATTCTTGCCTTCCACAAGTTCTTTTTTATGAACCATTTATATGTGGTCTTCATGTGTCAGCAAAACCGATGTAGGGTCAAAGGACCATTAAAAGGAACCTTATTGTAAGACCAATAGACTACCGGCAGATTCTTCCTGTGTATTGGGAAAAATTTTTGCTTCAGGAAGAAGACCTTCCCCTTCCAAATAAACAATTTCCATACAATCCATTACCTTACTTCCCTCTTTTCTACAAATGATAGCCGGTACCGTTTTTGCTTTCTTTAGCAGTGGCAACTAAGGACTTCATTTCCCTCAGTATCTTAATCATGAACACCTCCTTATGCACCTCCCAACTGCCTTCTCACGAACGACATAGAACCTCAAACCTTCTCCGATCCCTCCGTTATTACCAAAAGGGGAACATACACCCCGAAGCCTGGTTTTCCATTGTAGAAGACGATTACAATAAAATCTTGGGTGCCGTAAATTGGGATTCGCTATTTCCGGAACAGAACGCAGGCTATCAAGTACTAGACATTGGATGTGGACCCGGCCGATTTTCAAGAATGTTGCAGGCATGGCTTCCGTCAACCATTCGCCTTCATTATGATTATTTGGACCCCTCCCACTATTGCCTCTCCACCTGTAGCCACTCTCTACGCCGGCCATTTTTCCCCAGACATGCCTGGCAAACCACCTGGGATAATGCTGAAAAGTTCCTGACTCCAGGTTCTTACGATATGGCATGGGCGATCCAATCCTTCTCCGGCCTGGATCATGCTTCTCTCCACACTTCATTGTCCCGACTCATTGGTGCTCTGCACCCTTTGCGGGGAACCGCATGCATTGTCCTTACCAAGCAAGAGGCTTTTTTCTCACAACTGCATCACACCTTCTTTCAAGAATGTTCGCTTCACGCCCCAGTGCCTTATCTTTCTGCAGAGTCGGTAGTTGCTGTTTTAGAAAAATTGAAAGCTATGATCACTATTCGAGAGATAGCCTGCACCCATAGCATTTCAATACGGCATGATCGGCTACTGGAACAATACCTCCAACAAGTCGTCATGGATTCAACCCCCCTGCCAAACTGGATGAAGGCACCCAGATTACGGCAGTTTATCGAGTCCTACCGTCATGGAGACACCTATCAATTTACCAATCCATATTGGCTCATATTGTGTACTCCTCCATCCGCAGGAACCGGAGGGAGGTCTCGGTTACAGCAATACCTCGCATCGGTAACAGCTGGTAATCTCGCCTCCTAGGAATCTTATGAGGGAAACGGCCTCCTTGCCATGTCTGTGGACAAGGCTGTGTTGGCGACTCCCCGCGTGGATCTCCTAATCTTCACCGCTATCTTCCCCGCCTGATTTCAATAAAAACTATGATTCCCAGAACCTGGGGTATATACCATCTTTTGCCCCTCCAACATTGACCATTTTCCTAGCATTATGAGACATTCAAGGAGTGAAGGTCCCCTCAGCAAGCTGAGGGGTATCCTGTGCTGTTTTTATGAATCATTGACTGACCCTCTATTCCATTCATCAACGGTATATGATCGAAGGAGCACCGTTTCATGTCAAAAACCTTGAA
>JAUIKP010000117.1 GCA_030430725.1 Nitrospiria bacterium | reverse complement strand
GAAAGAGTGGCTTATGAAAAATCCGCGTATCCACATGCATTTTACGCCGACGAGTGCCTCATGGATCAACATGGTCGAGCGTTTCTTCCGGGACATTACCGAGAGATGCATTCGGAGTGGCGTGTTCCATAGCGTCGCGGATCTGGAGGAGGCTATTCTTGGGTACATTGAGATTCATAATGAAAACCCGAAGCCATTTATTTGGACCGCTCAAGCGTCCGATATCCTCGAAAAAGTCAAACGAGCGAAATCCTCCTTGGTTAATTCACAATCTGCTTAGCGGGCTACACTAGGGGAAATAATCTCGCTTCTTTATGACTCGACGCTTAAATGCCGCAATTACTTCTGCCACCTCAAAGCCCAAAAACCTGAAACAGATCCGATAACTTTTAGGAGCGAATGAACTAGGCTGCAGCTTGAAATCTGGTTGTACACACCTTATTAATTTTACTATGTCCCGTGACTTTTCAGATTCAGACAACCAAAGACCTCGAGCCAATCGGAAACGATGATCATTAATCGCAGTTAGGCGATCCTCAGTAAGCATTGAATGATCTCTCAGATGGGACTCAGTTAAGGTTAGAATCCGAAGAATTTCATCAGTCAGGAGAGCACCTTTGCCGCTACTCACCGTTCCATGTGAGAAGCGTCGATAAACCGCAACAGCATCCCGACAGGGAAGAAAAATCTTCCCACCTTGTAACAATCGCAGGAATAACTCATTATCCTGGCAGCGTGCTTGCTTCTCGTTCCAACCCCCGACTTCTTCGAGTGCCGCTTTTCTAAAAAGAGCACCTCCAGTCTGAGTCAGCGCCCACTGTGCATGCAGAATCCAAGGGTCATCAGAAAGAGGCTGCCGAGGCGACTCAATCCTGACACATTCCCTACCCTCGTGATGCTCGGTGCGGACTGGCGAATAGATCACATCAATCCGGTCAGGATCTTTGGTCGCACTTAGAACATTAATCTGCCGGGCAATTTTTTCCGGAGTCAGGTAGTCATCGGCGTCCAAAAATTGGATCCACTCTCCCTTACTCATCGCTAGCAACTCGTTTCGAGTTGGATTTCCGCCCCGATTTCCCCGGGTCATCAACCCGATTTTGGACCCAAACTGTCGTAATAACGCGGCGGAACCATCTATCGAACCATCGTCAACCACTAGCACTTCAATCGACTGATAAGTCTGATTTAAGGCGCTTTCAACTGCGCCCTCGATCCAATCACAAGAATTGTAGCAAGGAATGAGAATGCTAACAGTTGGATTATTCATATCAAGTAATTTTTGCTTTTCTTACGTAGTTATGGATGTTTTGGGTTAAAAAAGCCTAGTCTTACCGGACTGCCATGATTTACAGGAGGCAGGAATCAGTTTGGCTTACTGATTATTTTGGCACAGTGATTGACGCTCTCCTGACTCTACGAGATGTAGGTCTATGGAGTTCCCATTTCTTCGAGCATCCAGCTCCATTTCGTGCCTGATAAACAGTGACAGACCTCTTCCCAATTGGAAATTAATTCGGGAAGAGGAAAGGGGTTCGTCCGTTTTAAGTCACTCGAAACTTCCACTGGCTCAACTCCGAGGAAAGAACATACTTTTCTATACGCTACTCTAGGATCAGCCATGATGTCGTCCTCATAGTTTAGGTGAAGGTGGCCATACTTCTTGGAGCCTTGTTGAATTTCGTCAAAGCTTCGATCCCAGCCGGCAAAACGCTCAAGCAGAGGGATCCGATCACCATCAATCAGTATTCCACCTACTTCAAGCTCAACTTTTCCAATTGATTTTCCATAGCCCTCCTGGACTGAATGATAGGACTTTCGCTTCAATGCAATCACGCTTGAGACAACTTTTCTCAAAAAATTTCTTCTCTTAAGGATTATCACCCTCTCGTATCCCGCTTTTTCCAAAAGTCCCAAAGAATCCAGGGTTGAAATCTTTTGATCTCTCCAATGGTAAAACTTAACGTCAAAGCCAAACCAATCACACCTACCAAACTGACGTTTAAACTGAAGGCCCAGCTTGGGTGATCGCAAAAGGATCTTTCCCATCAGTCGATGTTTTCCTCCACGCCAACCCCCGGAGTAAAAAGGCTCAAAAGGTTCTTCTTCCCAAGAAATTTTGGGGTTCTTCGCGAGCAAGTCACACAGCACAGTGCTGCCACTTCTCCCAATATGGTACATCGCAACGCCCTTACTCATTTTTCCTGATCTTATTTTCTTTAAAACACTTCCGAAGGTCAAGTTCATTAAGCAATATCTCTTTTGGATTGCATGAAGGATCTTCGGAACGGCCCATTAGAACTTTATAAGTCATTCCAAGAGCTATCGCCAGAGATGCATAATAAGTTCGAAATCCAATCACTCCTCCAAAGATTTCGATAATTAGTGCACTTTCATGAGCAAAGATCATATTGGTGTGAGCTGCTCCATGCGAGCCGCAAATGATGGCCGCCTGTGAAAATATCTTAGCCTGATCCGGTAGACTTAATTTTTCAGGATGAATAACTTCGAAGCCATAAGCGTCTAGAACAGATTCAAGCCCGGGCATATTTTTGATTTTTCGAGTGGCTGCGCCCTCCCGGCTGATAAATAATCTCCGCTTTGGTTTTGGCTCGATCTCATAATATGAAAAAAGTTTGTTACGCAACCAGACAAGCGAATCAGGAGCATCGTATCGATGCGGAGAAGCAGGGGTGGCTATATAAAGCTGATCTGGAGCAAGTGGAATCTCAGGATTATAGACTAAAATTTTCTCACTATTAATTTTAAAGGCTCCCAGGAGGGAAACTTTATCATCTGGCAGATCGTTAGGAACTAAAAATTTCGTATTATCTGGTAGGTGGTCTAGGGTTTGATGCATGAGTGTGAGCGAATCATGAAGCCAATGATAGTGCTCGCGACAATGCATCCCTAGTAAAGAAAAAACCGGACCTTCCACAGGTATCGGCTTTGATTGGAAGCGCTGAAAGTAGGCGGGGTTGCCAAGTAGCCACTTTGCGCTCGTATTTTCCATTAGATAGGATCCGTCGGGAAGAACTACGAAACCATCCCGCCCACGGATAGTGCATCCTCCAATCCCTGCGAGTAACCGCAAGGGTAATCTAGGTTGAGAAAGGTAGTGGAGTTCGGGAAAGGGGGGGGCATCAGGAGCCCAAGGGCCAGTGGCGCCAAACCGTTCGGGACAAAGGGGTATCCCTTCTATCCCGTTCAAACTCGCCCAATCACTCAAGGAGTCAGTGGTTTCCGGGCTAACTGGAAACAAGCGGTTTATGATTCGATGATGCAAACTCATGCGATATCTAAACGGGTCCGAAAAATGGTATTACCAAAGAAAAAAATTTGGTTAGCTCTCTTACTACCGATGGATAATAATAATACAGTAGGTTTAAAAAATGCGAAAGTACTCTCACACAATCACGGAGAGATTTCTAAGGCGTATCCCAATTTAAAAGTTTATGAAATGAATCTTGAAGCTTCTCCTGCGAATGCATCTTCAAGAAATCACTCCAACGCGCTTCGTTGGATGACCATTTGCTAGTCCCATGACCAAGAGCCGCCAACGCAGCCACCAGCGAATTTTGATCACCCTCAGGGACAACCTCCCCAAGGTTGTAATCCCTTACCCGTTCGGCCATCAGGTATCCGTCGTTTACGACAACCGGTTTCGAAAACACTGCAGCTTTGGTGAGCATGTTACTACTATTGGTAAAATCAAGGTAGGGCGCGGCGATGACATCGCATGCGCGCACGGCCGAGTTGAGTCGGGGGCCATCAGGAACCCTCAAAGGATATACAAAAATCCTGGGATGTGACTCCCATGCAGCAAGCACCTCGGACTTCTCTTCGTCGGTAAATGAATACCAATTCACTTCACCGACAAATGCGAAACACGTTTCCTCCATGGCCGGATCATTTGCAGCGCGGATCAGTTCCAGCACGCCCTTGCTTTTCTGGAGATGCCCAATACAACCAACCAGCTTCCTACCGCGTGTAAAGGCTTGCAATTTCGCGCCCAGACCCGCCTCCGGGGAAGCGGATTCTGAGATTCGGGTGTCTGCAACATCAGGAAACCAGACCGCCGGTTTCCCGCCAGCCAGAGCTGATACCTTATTGACACTTCCTTCGTCGAGGGTTGCAACAGCATGCAATCCGGGAAGAGAAAAAAGTTCTTCCGGATGAGGCACCTTTCCAGTCGATGGATGAGAGCTTCCCGGTCGCCGGAAGGCCCGGCAGTCGAGATAGAGGCCCGCCCACGGCTTGCTGAAGAAACGCTGTCCAAGCCCGAAATGTTCGAAATCCCTATCGTAAATACAACTAAAGAAGACTAAATCGACTTTCACTCCACTCTTTCGCTCCCATGACTCAAGGCTCTTACCCAGATCGCGAAAGTGCTTCATGGAGGCCAGCCTCTTGCGCAACCACAAAGGCCTTACCCAGCTGGCGGTCGGCCAATACAACCTCTCCGCCTTCTCAAGCCTCCCGGAATGCTCACCGTCATGGTGATCCGCAAGGAGTTCCGGTAGCTCATCGGGCCACGGACAAAAAGGAACCACCCGGGCTCCGATCTTCACCAACGCCGCAGCAAAGGCGGCGAAGTAAGTCCGGTGGTGACCCGCAGGAGTCCATTCGACTAGCGCGACAGTTTTAGGATTAGACTTTCCGTCCATCAGCTCTGATTACGTGAGACATTTTACGATGATTTCTTACCCTCCCAACCTATTGCATCAATCATCTCTTAAATCAGAGAGATCGACAGTGAGCGACGAGGAGCGATCCAACAAAACATTCAGGGCATCAATCACCGCCTGGGCATCAATTACCTCCATGCAGTGCCTTCCATAGGGACAGACATCCTCACGCCAACATGGGGCACACTCCACTTCACGGTAAATATTTTCATTGCAGGTGTATCCGCTTTGCCACGGAGCCTCGCGTCCACCGTAGACAATCACTGACGGACAGTCCACCGCACGGGCCAGATGCATCAGGAACCCTACCATGCCCACAAAGGCGCGCGCCGAAGACAAGACCGCAGCCACTTCGCGAACCTTCAGTTTCCCCCGGAGATCCACCACACCACTCAAGGGCGGATCGGATGCCAACCCCACCTGAAGCACTTCGAAGCGCTTGCCAAGACTGTCCACCACGGCCTGCATCCGTTCCGGATACCATTCCTTGTTGATGATCGGGAAGCCTGCGTTGGCAATGGACGACTGCACCACTATGGTCTCCTTATCGGGACGAAACCGGCTGATCTCATCTTCCTTTAAATACAACCTGGGTAACAGGTCGATCTCCCCCGTGATGCCGGCTTCACGGCACATCACCGCGATGATGTGTTCCTTCGGACTTTCCAGAATACCGGGAACGTCGGTGTGCACGGAATAATGGAGAAATTTTAATCTGTCATGATTCCCCCGCATTTTAAAATAAGTGGACTGGCTCATCTCCAAGGCGGACCGAATACTCGGGTTGTGTGAGAAGAGCTCCGGATTGGGAGTCACGACCGAGATCCCCTTCATACCCCTCTGCGCAAGAGAATGGGCCACCGCAGTCAGAAGCAAATTGTCACCCAATGCTCCATAAGAACACATGATCACACGAGGCATTCCGAGCCTGACAGAAACACTTGTGTTTCGTACTACGACACGGATGCAATACATGGATCTTCCCACACCCGCAGTTCGTGCTAGCTTTTTTACTCGGTCCAACATGCAACCCTAGGCTGATTTTTAGATACTTTCTGATCTATTTCAACGGTCACTTGGAATCGCTTTTCAGGGCCTTTATCTAACGCTTGCCACTTCCTAACGACACCGTACTCTCAGCGCAAGCCGAGGAGGTAGCTGACAGACAACTTCACCCTGGTTCCAAAAGACAAAACCTTGGAAAGCAAGCAAATGTCCCGACTTACCGGTCCAAAAACCCGAAGAATTTTGCGCGACGATTTAATCCCAAGCTCTTCGTTCTGCTTTAATATTTCCTTCGCCAACATCGCAGTTGTCACGAGATGCTTCAGTAGATACTGCTCCATCGCGATACGAATTGTATTTTCATGTTCGGGATGACGATTCAAAAGCAACTCACAAAATTTGATTCGACCAACAGTCGAATAATATGACTCGGCCTTGGCATTCTCATCATGGATGCAATACGACTGCTTTGGTTCCTCGACAAGTTGAACCTGAAACCCTGCCACGTATGCTTTCCAAAGAAGATGATTGTCCTCATTTGCCTCGAAGCGCGCATCATAACCCTTCAAAGCCAAGATCACATTTCTCCGATAGAGGAGATTGGCCGGCATCGGATAATTAATACCATACTGAGGAAAAATAATTTTTTGATAATCGGAGATCATCGATTCCGGGATGCTCACCGAAACAACCTGCTCCTTATTTAGCCGATGGGGCGAAAACTTATAGTAATATATATCCGAATCTTTTAAGATGATTTTCTCGAGATCAATCGGCAGAGGAATATCATCACCATCGATATTATCCACCCATTCACCCTTGGCCTCCTCAATTCCGAAATTTCTTAGGTTGGAACGCCCAACATTCGTCGGAGCATCAATAATCCTTACCCCCTTGTCCTCAGCAAGCTCCTTGATCCCCTTGGGACAAGGATCCTCGGGACAGTCATTGAGAATGATCCACTCGATGCCAAGGCCATAAATCCCATCATCCGATATCCACATTGCAATACGGTCCCATTGCTTGTAGCAAGTAACGATTCTGGTCAATACGATTTTCTTTGTCATTTCGATTTTTGATTTTGAGAACAGATTCCCGTTTTGCCCTTCGTGAAAATCAATTTCTTAAAACAACCAGGCAATTGTTTCACCGACTGTCTCGACCGAAAATCCTCCCAACGCGCCCCTTTCTCAAGATCGTTGTAGTAGTTACTGTCTAGCATCTTTTTCAAAGCCTCAAGGATACTTTTTATATTCCCCTGCTCAACGACCTCTCCCAATCGATAGTCTCGGACTCGTTCCCCCATTAGATACCCGTCTGCTACTATGATCGGCCTTCTCAAAACAGCCGCTTTGGTTAAAATATTGCTACTACTGGGGAAATTCCAATACACTGCGAAGATCACATCAGACACCGAAATGACTGAATTCATCTCAACATCCGAACTAATTGGTTGGAGGTGGGGATAAACATTTTCAGCTTCTTCCCACACTTTACGGATTCGCGACCGGCTTGGGTCGTCAATGCCCAACCAACGAACTTCCCCTCCCAGAAAGAAAAACGTATCCTTCATGACTCCAGATTCGATTACTGCTGTAAAATCCTCCAAGCCTTTTGACTTCAGCAAATAGCCTACGAGGCTGACAATCTTGCGGCCCTGCGCAAAACTTTTGATTTTCTTAGCAAGGGACGGCCCGTTGCCTAGCTTCGTGCAAAGTCTTTCGTCGGTGAAATCCGGCATCCAGACGACTGGCTTGTCTTTGACGATATGCCTGAGAGGCTCCACCGCACCTTCATCCAAAACCCCCACGCTCTCAAGCAGGGGCGAGGCAAAAAACTCCTTCGGATTCGGAACAATATCAAGGTCCGGAATTTTACTCTCCGGCATACGGAAGAAACGAGCGTGCATGTAAAGGCCAGACCACTTATATCCGAAAAATCTATCTACCCGCCTGAAATGGTAGAAATCGTGATCGAAAATACAGGCAAAAAATACTAAGCGGACCGAGCATTTTTCTTCTTTTTCCCATTTGCGTAGCACTCTGCCCAGCCTAAAGAATCGACGCCAAGTATTATGTAGATCTCGGAATCGGGCGGGCCGAATCTTTGATCTATTAGCACAAGGGGTTTTGATTGGTTCTTCGATTAAGTCTCTTATTTCAGGGTTATCATCAACTGAAAGAGCAACGGTAAGCTTGTTTGAAAAGTCGCGAGGATCAGGGCAAACCGGAAGAACCCGTTGACCGACCCTGGCGGCTGCCAGCACAAAATTAATAAGGTAGTTGGGGTGATGCCCATTCCAGGACCACTCGACGAAAGCCACTGCAGTTGTGGATTCGGGGCAGGGGTTGTGGAGCGTATTACTTTGACAAACTGACATTATTTGAAAATTTTTTGCGTAGACTTAAATTTTTTGGCTCTCCGCGAGGTAGGCATGACAGATTTTGCGGATTTTAGGTGACATCCCCCTCGCTGAGAGGCGAGGAAACGGGTGTTTTGAAAGTCCGTAATTTCCAAGCTTTGTATCAGTTCGAGGGGTATGTCGTTGAAGAGTTTATTTGTCAGGAGGTGGGTGCCCAGATCAATTTGCGTTTTGATGCGCGCATTGGTCCCAGGTGTCCGCACTGCCAGAGTAAACTCCCTCGCAACAAAACCGGGAAGTGCGCCGTCATGGACCCTCCCATCGCTGATGGGCCGGTCGTCTACATCTGCTTCCCGACCGTTCAGGGACACTGCAAAAAATGCCTGCACTTTGTCACCACCCGCCCCAAGGAAATCCATCCGACACGGAGTGCCACTTGGCGACTCATGCGCATGATCAGTGCCTGGGCAGCCCACGCTCCCGCGACCCAGATCGCGGCGATCTGAGGTGGACCCCGGAATTCGGGCCAGGAGCTAAGCTAAGATAATGGTGGACAGGGGCGGTGAAACCACCGAACCAAAACCACTGATAATGAAAGGTAAAAGAAGAAGACACGATCCCGAGTTCA
>JAUIKP010000116.1 GCA_030430725.1 Nitrospiria bacterium | reverse complement strand
CCGACCATCCCTGGACAGATTCTTCAAACAGTGAGATGCGATGGTAGGGCCCGGCCCCGTTGATCAGCGCATCAATCCTGCCCCAGGCACCTTCCACATGTTGAACAAGCCGTGTTGCTGCAACGGGGTCAGAGACATCACATTGAATGGCCAACGCCTTTCCATTCCGTCCCTCAATGCCACGTGTGACTTCCTCAGCTTCCTGCTGACTGGTACGATAGCAAAGAGCTACCCGCCAACCCTTGTCCGCCAAATCCAGCGCGATACCCCGCCCAATTCCTCTGGCCCCGCCAGTGATCAACGCCACACGATCAATCATTTCTCATCTCTCCTGTGGTACTCATGAGGGAACCCTCGTCATTCAAAAAGAATTTTTGTTCCCTTATTCACGGTTGGTCAAACGCTTGCCTAACTCCTGCAACACATTTTTGGTGCGAGAAGAAAACATCTGATTCTGTCGATCTTTCGAATCCCGGATACACATGTGAAGATCCTCCACCGTATCAAGGTCACGAAGTTTCGGTAAGGTTTTTAACGATAGGCCCAGCATTTTTACTTTCTGCTCTGTGAGGGCATACACCTGCTCCGTGGACCACGGTATGTTCTCAAACACGTCCGGTACGGGAGTGCGCAGGCCAATTAAATAATACCCCCCATCCATGGTGGGACCTAACACGACATCATGATCCTGAAGACTGTCCATGGCTGTTGTGAGGAGTGGACCATTTATGCCGGGAATGTCTGTTCCAATGACCACAACCGAACGATATGGCGAACCAAGCGCTTGTTTGAATGCTGATGACATGCGGGTTCCCAAATCGTCCCCTATTTGATCCCAGACCGGAATCTTGAATCGAGCCTCCATGGCCCGAAAGAAGGGATGATGGGGAGAAGGCGTTCCGGCAAGGATGCGATCATAGTGTCTGAGAGATTGGCATCGTTCCAGGATATCTAAGACGAGACTTCCGTGGAGACTGGCTGCCTCGTCAGGCGTAAGAGGAGGACTCAGGCGTGTTTTGACTTGACCGGCAACCGGGGCCTTCGCAAAAACAATAATCGCCGACGTCGCAGGCGGGAGAGATCGCCGTCTCTCACCCCGGCTCTGATGTGATGGGCGTGATCGCCGCACCGCTGGGTCGTTACCGGACGGTGTCATAATACTGCTGAAGACGACGTGGATCCCATCCTAGCCAATACCACGCGCGGAGTGTCCACATGCGCACGATCGTGCGAAGAGGGCCGTGCTGTTCCCACCGTCGAAACGAGGTAATGACGTTCGCTCGCAGAGAGGCAATTGTGCCAACCCGCTTCAACCGGCGGGTGAATTCAATATCTTCCATAAGAGGAATATTCGCAAACCCCCCCAACTTTTCAAATACGGAACGTCGCACAAATATGGTTTGATCCCCAGTGAAAATCCCCGACCAGCGTGAGCGCAGATTCATAAGTCGGCTCACCATCCATGCATAACCGGTATCCTGTGGGAAGCGTACATCAAATCGACCACCGACACACTGCGGATCATCCATAGTATCTGCTACCATTTGCCTGGCATTGTCCGGCAATTGGGTGTCCGCATGCAAAAATACCAGAATGTCAGAGTTGGCCAGAGCTGCACCGGCGTTCATCTGGGACGCCCGCCCACATGTACTGGAAATGATCCGATAGCGGGATTCAGATGTGGATTCCAACATCTTTTTGGCCACGTCCATTGTTCCATCCCGGCTTCCCCCATCCACCACAATAATTTCCTCGAACCCTAGCGGTAGCAAGGCGAGCAACAAATCCGGCAAAACTTTCTGCTCATTCAAGACCGGAATGATCACGGCGATGCCCATGGAAAACCTAATGGCTGACACACAGGATAGACAAAGAATCAGGAACGTTCGGCTACGAGCCGGCGGGTTTCTTGGGACTTTTAAACATAAAAAACACGACGACCCCGATCGTGCCCCAGTAAATCAGATACTTATGCCAAAATAACACTTCTCCAAAATGCATAAATGCCATCGCACAAAGCAGAGACAACGCCATCACCGTATAACGGACGGTGAGGTTCTCAACGGAGGAATAGGCCCACATCGCCATTCCTGAAAAATAAATAATCATGGGGAATATGCTGATTTCCGCACCGGTACTGGCGGACAAAAAAACCTGCAAAAACCCGATAAAGACCATAGCGGATCCAACCATACGCATGGCCACCTGCATCTGCAGGTTTTCTTGATCCTCCGGGTCCTCATCCCTGACTGGCGGACGGGGAGGCACTGGCTTGGGGGCAACAGGGTCGGTCGACTGAGGTGGATCGGTTTCTGTACTCATAGTTACCACTTAAAATGTTTGCTGAGTGTGAGCCCCTGCTGGTAATAGGAAGACCCTAACGCCGATCCATATAACTGCGTGGGAATATCACGCATCTTCTCATAGACGACCTTAAAAAACGTCTGTCCGTCATGAATCCGGAAGGGCACATCGTGAGGGCGAACCTCTAAGACCACCTGGGTGCCTTTCCGGTTTGGGTTGGCATAGCCAAACCCAGGATCAAAGAACCCCGCATAATGGGTTCGTAATTCCCCGCAGGCGGCTTCATACGCCACCATCTCCGATGAATAGCCGGGTGGAACCTGGATCCGTTCCTTGGAGGCCAGGATATAGAACTCTTCCGGCTCCAACAGCATCGTGGCCGTGGCATTGCGTTTTAACGGCTCCCAAAAATCGGAGGCGGCATAATGGCCGACCAGACTGAGATCAATAACATGACTGTTCTTTTTTGCCCGATACCCCACCATCGCCTCGGAATGGTCACTTGATCCTTGCAAATCGACACTTAAAAACAGACCGTTGTTCACCCGAAGCTCCTTGGCCGATAAGGCCAGATCCGTTTTCCCCGAATCTCCATTATGATACAGCAAGGGGGTCTTGCGATGAACGGCTCGTAACCCTGAATCCGAAACCATGGGTTTGCCCGACATTAACCGTAATTGGTTGAGGGCCAATCCAGCCTGCACACGTATGGTAAACGACCGAGGTACGATTTCCAAAAATAACGGGCCTTCATACCCGGAGCGGATTTCATCAAAGCCCATATGGAGATCCGTCACCACGCGGGTAAAAATATCCAACCTCCCCGTGGAGCTTTTTGGATTGGTTCGACCACGGATATCTTTTGGCAGCTTTACCCGCTCCATCAAGGGGACGAGGTAGACATGACCTTTTTCCAGAATGGCCCCATTGGTCAGATCCATATCGTACATCACCATATCGGACCGGTAGAGGTCCTCAATCGTAAACTGGGATTGCTGATCAGACGGTTCTGGCAAAAAACTGCTCAGGAGACGGTAGGCCTTCGTTCCCAGCCGTAAATCAAGACTGGCCGGTTGAATTTGCCGGGAGGTGATGGGCACATCGGCTCGGATCACCTGCTGACGAACCAGCGCACGAAGGTGTTGAAAGGACAGAATGCCCGTCTTCTTGGTATCGACCATTAATAGTCATCCATGGCGCCGGCCCCGCACATATCTTGGGATGCAGGCGCGCCGACCATGGGGAGTTCACGCCCGTTTCCCGATGTCGGCTGAGGATAATGATAGGTTTTATTTTCGTAATTTTTTAATACTGCCCCGTCCTCATCCAAATTCAATAGATAATCGTTGGGCAACAGGGGAATCTTTCCGCCACCTCCGGGCGCATCAATGACAAAGTGGGGAACGGCCATGCCACTCGTATGCCCCTGAAGGGATTGAATCATTTTTAACCCTGTTTCTACCGGGGTCCGGAAATGATTCGTCCCTTTGGTGAGGTCAGCTTGATAGAGGTAGTAGGGTTTCACTCTGGCTAACAACAGTTGCTGCATCAGCCGTTTCATGATTTCCGGGTCATCATTGACACCTTTCAGCAAAACGGTTTGGGCTCCCAAGGGCACTCCGGCATCCGCTAATCGACCACAGGCTTCCTTGACCTCCTTCGTCAACTCATCCGGATGGTTAAAATGCAAGTTCATATATATGGGATGGAAGCGCTTCACGATCTCACACAATTCTGGAGTAATGCGTTGAGGAAGGGTCCCCGGCACGCGGGTCCCAAACCGAATCAATTCCAAATGGGGGATCGAACGAAGACCTTTCAAAATTCTCTCAATGAGACGATCAGGCAACAATAAGGGGTCACCGCCGGACAGGATGACATCCCGTATTTCAGTATGCTCTCTGAGGTACGCTACCGCTCGATCCAGTTCACCCTTCTTGAGAAATCCCGGTTTCCCCACCAGTCGCTTTCTTGTGCAAAACCGACAATAGATTGGACATTGGTTGGTCACCATCAACAATACGCGATCAGGATATCGGTGGACCAAGTGAGGAACCGGACTGTCCGTATCTTCTTCCAACGGATCGTCCGGGGCATCAATATCATCCAATTCGATGGCCTCGGGTACGACCTGCTTCCAGATCGCATCCCCTTTGCTTTTAATCGTGGACAGCACTGTCGGGGTAATTCGCATTGGATAGGGCCCGACGACGGCTTCCACCTCCTTAGGATCGACTCCCAAATATTTGGCTAAATCCTTGGGTTTGGTGATACTTGCGGCGAGGGCCTTTTTCCAATCATCCATAACTTAATGATTCCTTTCATCAAGGTTGCTGGAGGGTGGCTTGGTGGCTTCCCCGGAAGGAATACCATGGTCTTCGTAGTCGTCCAGATATGCCAGGATATCGGATGTCTCCGTCAACACCGTTTCTCCATGAACCAATACCGGGACATAATTCTGTCCCGAGACTTCATACAAATTCTTCCGGAACGGTCGAACATCGGGCACAACTTCATGTTCGTAGGGCAGACCCAACTCAGCCAACCTCTCGCGGACGACTTGGCATTCCGGGCACCATTCCGTGTGATACAGTTTCATGCGTTTAAGAGTATCAGACATGTCAACTCGTGGTCTTCCCCACGAGAGGGAAAATACACAAGGGCCGAAAGAACCAGGCGACCTGGGCCTTATGGGCTTAGTGATAGTCCATGATGGAACAGGGCGCCATGACCGCGTCCCGCATTCCATGGATAATTTTTTTATCTTTAGGACAGATCGTGGCCAAAACACCGCCTAACCGGGCCTGCCCCTCATTCACGAAATAATACGGAGATAAGCGCGCCCGTCCTTCCAAACTGGCGACGTCACCGGAATGACTGTCATAATATTCAACCACAACCAGTCGCCCTTTGTGAAATGTTTGAAGAATCGAAGGGCTCACCTTAAATTGATCCAAAGCATGAGACACGACTTCTTTCCATTGGACTTGCGACATATCATGTCCGATTGAGACGCCCCGGCTCCCCCAAGCCTGGTCGGAAAATCCTGATACTTTGATGACATACTGACGTTCTTTTTGGGTGGCTTCTCCCAACCACTGCCAATCCGCCACCGCACGATTTCCATGACGTAAGCCGGGGATCACTGCAGAAGGAGGCAGGGGTCTGGGATCCAAAATCCAGGTCTCGGGAATGATGGCACGAAGACAATCAAACGTGTCGGGTTTCAACTCGTGCTCCCAATATTTTTCCAACATCGGATGGTGGAACAACGCTAAGGCCAGTTTTTCCTCCATCCAGGGCTTATACGGCGGGGTGACCGCAACCCGGCCTTTTTTGGCACTGTAGACAATCAATTCCCCTTTGGGAATATTTTTTAAATCGAACAATTCGTAGAAACGATAGACCACCGAAAGAGGTTGCTCCTGTCCCTCATGGTGAATCAAAAGGCCCTCTTCCGTAAATCGAATATCACGGGGATGCCCGCAATAGGCCTCCCAACCTTTCTGCCGGAGTTGTGTGACCACCCATTGCATTTCGGCGCGATAGGCCTCAGCTTCGTCCGAGACCACAATCGCCACCCGAGGAGGCTGACCGTTCAATACCCCTTGTAACATACGGGAAAATCCTTGAACCAATCCGTCGGCTTGCGGCCACACAGGAAAGCCTTGCTGGGCATACATCCAACTCAGACTGCCGGTTAAGCCAATCCCTCCAGGGACGGAATCAAGTTCCGTCAGGGCCATGCCGGCGTTGGTGGGAATGAGATCGGGACGAATGACACCGGGCAGTTGATTTTTGAATCGATTCATCCGTGCAAGGGCCAGAAGATCCTCAGGCTTTCCAATATCCAAATATTCATGAACCCAGGCAGGTTGCAGACCTTTCAGGCTTTCAAGGTACAACCGGTTCAACGCCTGGTAGAACATCAACAGATGCTGCCCTAATGCTTCAAAAAATTTGGCTTCCTCGGTGGAAAGCCCAAAGGGTCTGCATGCCACTCGCCAATGATCATTTTGTCCCCGCACAAATAATCCGTCATTGATCAGGCTGTCCCGAAAAAGAGGATAGGGGCTGTCAGACGTCGACGAACTCAATGGCAGAATGAGGCCGGATTGTTCTGCGTGGGAAGAAATAGCCGATCCTGGGTTAATCGTGGTCGACGGGTGTAACGGACCAGACACTCGGAGGTCCTTCACTCCTCGATCAAAGGAGGTTGGACCTGCACGAAATATTTCAATTCTGGCCTAACATGAAAAACTTGGACCTTAACGACGGGCCTTTTGTTAGAATAAGGGAGATGGTAGCACGCTCTCTTGAAACCAGACAAGGCACGCACCCGAGGGAAATGCCGGGCCGTGTCGTCATGAAAGTTATACGAATATGCCTCAGGTTATCCCCGTAATTCCCGGTCCACAGGTCGTTCCCTCCGCCGTCTGTTTTCGATGCGACGTATGCTGTCGTTTCCCCGAACAAGACAGCATCCTCAGACCATACTTCACTAAAGATGAAATTCAACAGGCCGTCACACACGGCATCTCTTCCTCTTCCTTTCCGGATCATCGGGGAAGTCAGATTGAAGTCGTCCCACATCCCAATGAAGGAGGATTTCTCTGCCCGGCATTTGATCCCACCACACGACACTGTCGCATTTATGAGATACGTCCTCTGGATTGCCAATTGTACCCTTTCGCGCTCATGTGGAATGCCCAACACGAGAAAGTCGTGCTTGGTTGGGATACTTTGTGTCCGTTTCTTCTCGAG
This sequence comes from Nitrospiria bacterium, assembly GCA_030430725.1. GTDB lineage: Bacteria > Nitrospirota > Nitrospiria > Nitrospirales > UBA8639 > Nitrospira_E. The sequence goes on along the minus strand of JAUIKP010000116.1, from coordinate 1,658 downwards.
CAAGCCGTGGAAGACATCCCTCTCAGGAGCGATAGCCTGGAACCTTCCGCACTGACCCTTCCAAAGGCGTTCATGGAACAGGCCGAAAGAGTTGCAATCTACCTGGAATCTGATCAGGTTCTGAATGCCCTTGCCCTTCATCCTCGACTGGTGACTCCGTTTCAACCGGAGGTCGTCGTGTTGCACACCCTCGACCAACTGACCGCGACTCTTCGTTCCTCCAATATGCACGATACGCGGTGACGGCCCCGAACCCGCTCTTTTCCCACAGGTTCTCCATCCCGTATAACCATCTTTCATGTCCATTCATCTCAACCCCTTGACCATCACCGATCAAGCCCGTCTGAACAAGGCCATTGCCTCCACTGGTGTCGGAGGGAAAACACCATTGAGCACCTGGTCCTTTCCACCACATTATATCTGGAAAGACCTGTTCACCTTATCCTGGACGGACATTGACGGCTGGTTGTGTCTCTTTGCGGAATATTCTGATGGGATATTTATGCCTCTGCCCCCCGTCGGGCCTTATCCAGCAATGGGATCCTCTTCCGTCAGCCCACTCAAAAACGTGCTGAGTCAGGTGACCGCCTATATGGAGATCCGGAATCGTGGATCCAGCGTTACGCGAATTGAAAACATTCCGGCTGATTTAAAAGAAGAAATTCAACAATGGGGATACACCCTCCTACCAAAGGACTCCGATTACCTTTATCGCACGACCGATCTCATCCAACTAAAAGGAAATTCCTACAAATCGCAACGCGCCGCGTGCAATCGATTTATTCGTGGGCACCGCCACCGGATTGCCCCCTACCAGATCATCGATCGTGATGAGTGCTTCGCCCTTTTTCACCGTTGGAGACAACAAAAGGAAGATATCCCTATTTCCCGATTAGGACCCAACGAGGATGTGGCTCGCATGATGCTTCGTGATGCCGCCAATGCCCATCGAGTGACGCTGCAAGAGTTTCGTGAACTCGGTCTTACCGGGCGAATCGTGTGGGTGGATGGAGCGGTCAAAGCGTATACGTTCGGGTTCCCACGCTCCCCGGAGGTGTTTTGTGTCTTGCTGGAGGTGGCAGATCGATCAGTCTACGGTTTAGCCCAGTATCTTTTCCGGGAATTCTGTCGGGAGTTTCAGACCTATCCATTGGTGAATACGATGGATGATTCCGGGTTGCCGAGTTTAGCACGGACAAAACTGTCCTATCATCCCTGTCAATTATTGCCTAACTACATTGCCCGACCCTCATGAGTGATCAGAATCTCCCTCAAGAGAGCGTTGAATATGTCCACCGGCGACCTGGCCGCCCTTTGTCATATTCATACACTCAGCTGTACGCTCCCCTTGCCAGCAAGCGGTTACCAAACGTCGTAGGCAATACTGCGGTTTTCCCTTCGGCATGACTTGTATGGTGTCTCAGGGCGGGATTGGATGGACCATGTGGACCTTCCCTTTTTGCTCCCAATTGCTCCGTAATACATTCATTGCCCAAGAGGGGAACTGGTGAAAATTTTGAATTATTCAACAGTCTCCCATGGAAATGCATCGATTGCCCTTACAGGTTGTCCTCCTTGAAATGACACCCGTATAATGCTCTTAGCCGTCCATGTCTTTCGCTGTTCCATTCCTTAATTTGGATGAGATGTTATGAAGG
>JAUIKP010000115.1 GCA_030430725.1 Nitrospiria bacterium | reverse complement strand
CGGCTATGAGCGTCCGATGGCAGCGCCAAGGCACCGCTTCCGCGCACATCACGGCTGATGGTGCCTGCTGTCCGATATTAACCAGTTCCTCCAGCCCATCCCAAAACTCTTGGGTTTGCATGTAATCCGCGTAACCCCGGAAACCCTCATTCCGCCATCCCAAATTCACCGAATCCGGGCGACTCTTCCTCCTTCCACCCAACGCGGGCATGTGCCGATATTGAAGCCCGGATTTATCAAGACTTTCAGCAAGAGCCTCCTGGTGGAACTGAGGATTGCGCCGGGAAAACGGAATCGTCCGAACGTCGACCAGCAATTGAATGCCATAGACCTTGAGGAGTCCGATAAATTCCTCAATGGGCCGTGTCGAATGGCCGATGGTCCACAACTCGGGAGATACGAGTGTCTCAGGCGAGTGAGTGTCGCCAGGAGCATTGGGTCGACTGTTCACATTGTTCCTCATCATCCACCATATTCACCGGTACTTCGAAATAGTATGGTTAAAATCCCCCATGTCTTGCCGTTTCATTGGAATATTCATGAAACGGCAAGGTCTCTCAGGCCTTAAGATGACAGAAGTGAAATAAGCTGGAAAACCTCATTTTAAAAAATTACCAAAAAATTCATGATACAGGAACTGGACGTTCCCATGGTTAACATTTCCTTGAGTGCTTTACCTTTCAATGATAAAGTAAAGTTTGAAATGGAGGATATGTAATGGCGATTCAAAAACTCAGCAGCAAAAATCAAATTGTGCTCCCCAAAGAAGCCCGGGAAGCCATGGGAGTGAAGGGTGGAGATGAGTTGTTGGTGGTTGTAAAGAATGACCTGACAATCGTGATGCCGAAACCCAAACGTTATGCACGGACCTTGCGAGGTCTGACGAAAGGCACCTATCCACCAGACTATCTCAAACGAGAACGCAAAGCGTGGTAAATAAACCGCCGTCAAATGACCTTCCCTCTGAACATGAGCGAATCGGCATTGACACCAACGTATTTATTTACTTCCTCGAGGATCATCCACGATACGGTAAATGGTGCTCCTCTCTGTTTGATCAAATCGAAGTTGGTCGTAATCCGGCGGTCACATCGACCATTACTCTTCTCGAATTATTAGTACAACCGTACCGGGATCAAAAAGATGATCTTGCCCCAAAAATCTTCGCACTCGTTGGAACCTATCCCAAGCTGACTTGGATTCCAGTGACCATGGAAATAGCAGATCATGGTGCCCAATTACGTGCCCGCTATCGCCTCAGCACGCCGGATGCCATTCAATTGGCCACGGCCATCAACTACAAAGCCAGTCGTTTTTACGGAAATGATCGAGGCCTGCGGAAGGTGCAAGAGATTCAATGCCTCATCTTGGATGATGTGATCTGACTCCACCCGCTTAGATACCGCGCCTAATCCCCTTCCGCATAATTGTGACCAATGGCTGAGGAATTACACAAACTGCATCCTCTTCCGAAATGAGGCAGAGCAAAAGACGCACGGATTTCTACGCTGCCCGGCCGATCCCGTCGGCGTCACGTTTCGCAACCACAACGAACGGTTGGCATACATGCGGGAAAAAGGAAAAGAGTTTGACAAAAGAGAAGCTGAAGCGCTTGCACGTCAAGCCGAAAGGGGAAAAGCCACGAACGAATCCTCATGTAACTTCGCCGACGGAGTCTGGATGGGCCGGAATTCTTCGAGCGGCGGCTATTGCCAATAAAGGAGGCATAGACAGACTTTCTTTAATGTGGCCAGTTATTTTGCTAATAGAAGAATCACCCGATTCTGATTCTTGAGTTGGTTTTAATCCTCGTAACCCGGAAAACCTTAATTCTTCCATCCCACATTCACAAGGAAGGGGCACGACTTTTCCTCCGGCCTCCCAACTCCATCATGTGTCGATACTGTAGTCCGGCTTCACGAAAAATCCGGGCAAGAGGCTCCTGGTGGAACTGCGGATTGCGCCGTGAAAACGGAATGGTCCGAAGGTCTATCAGGTTTTGACTGCTATGCGCCTGAACAGCTTGGTACCTATATACTGGGGACATATTTTCCCACGATGTATATAATCGCTTTTAGCTATGACCGATGGATCTGCCTTCGCCCCTCAGCCGTCACCTGATGAAATACCTCTGCCTTCGCGATTAACCTCTCCGTGGACTCCCCACAGGCTAAGACTCCTTAGTTGGCTGAAAGAGACGGCTCCATCCCTAGCAGAACTCTACGAGACGGCCGTTATTCTTCTCGAGGACCAACCCTTACCTGGCCGTAGCCGAATTATTTCACATTGCGTTCGTGAGATCGCTAATGCCTTGCCAGCCATTCTTGCACGGGTAGAACGAACCCGCTTGGAATATGACAAAAGGCTAGATGACATTGCTGTTGCATGGGAATTATTGAGCCGAACTTCGATTGGGTCACCTAGGAGTATGGGTTCCTCCACATCTCTCCCAGATCCCAAAGGCGCTTTAATTCAAGAGTTTTATGATCAAGTGGAAAAACTCATCAAAGATCACAAGGCAACGCGTGCGAAAACTGATACGATTGCGGAGAGACTTTTTCAGGCAAACCGGCCAGAAAATCGCCATTTGGGCGATGCCTTACGTCCGGTTTTGAAGAGATGGATCAAACTCAGGGAATGGTTTGTTGGTCACGCGCATGATAACGGCAAAACAGACCAGGAATATGACTGGGACGATATCAAGAAAAAGTTTATTCTTTTTGAAAGGACTGTGTTAACGCTTGGGCAAGGGTTCTTCGTAACCCTCGCTGACCTCGATGAGCTAATCCGGATTTCTACCCCTGCCGATGCCCACCTTGTGATTGCTCAACTCGGCCATATTGAGCACTATAGATACTTTTTTGAGCACATTGAAGATCCGGCATGGATCCCTGCCTTGAAAGCTGAGGGAATCTACAAAACACCTCCTCCTGTCGAAGGCACTCTAATCCCACGTTGGGCGGCTTCTGATTTTCTCGTGCGTGTTGCCGACCGTGCTGATTCAAACGAGGTGATGAATGCATTGACCGACATTGCAGATGCACTCGCCCAACAGACCGTTCCAAATCCCCTGATCGTTCGGGATTTCGCAGATGCACTTTTAAAACTGCCCGCAGAACTTGCAATACCTTTCGTGCCAAAATTAAAAAAATGGGCACACCAGGAAGATGGAATTTTCTTTTGGCGACGGCTTGGCAAACTAACGGTCCACCTGGTTGAGGGTGGGAAGCCACAGGAGGGGCTGACACTTCTTTCCACACTGCTAGCTGTCGAACGCGTGCAACACAATGGTGACCCAGAATATTCATTTAGAGTGGTTAGGCCAAGGATAAGGATGCATGATTATTGTAGGATCGTAGAGAAAGATCTTCCCTCTGTACATGAAAGAAGCGGACCGGAGCTCTTTAATAATTTATGCAATATCCTCCAGAAGGCCGCGAAAATTTCTCGGCGGTCTCGTTCGTTCGACGAATGGGATGACAATTCCATTGCCTGGCAGCCGGATTTAAGTGTTCAGGATGAAGATGATCGCGATGACGTTAGAAGCGTTTTGGCCATCACAACTCGAAATATTGCGCAATCAATACTCCAGGATGGACGTGCACAAATTACTTTACTGGTTGAAGGTCTTGAAGCACGCCGGTGGTTAATCTTTCGACGGTTGGCTCTATACATCCTCGCTAAAACAACTTTAGCTCAGAGGGACATGATCGCTTCTAGGCTCACACATGAACCATCGTTTATGGATAGAAATCTCCGAAAGGAGTACGAAGTGTTGCTTCATGCTGGCTTTGCTCAATTAGCCCCTGCTGAACAACAGGTAATTCTCGATTGGGTCGAAGCCGGGCCTGAGAATGTCGAGCAGTTGATTGAAAACTATGAAACCCGCACAGGACAACGCCCCACCCCTGAAGATATAGAAAAACATCGTCGGAGATGGCAATGGGAGCGACTATGGCCATGCCACACAGAACTACCGCCAAATTGGCTGGATCGGTACGCCACTCTTATTGAGGAATTCGGCGAGTTTGAGCCACAGCCAAGCTCAACGAGACAGGCAAGAGTGATTGCAGGTGGAGAGCGTTCTCCCAGATCGGAAGAGGAAATTCGCCTACTTGCGCCACAGGCCTTACGCGAATACTTGCTCATCTGGATGCCAGACCGGACTTGCTTTCCATATCCCACACGGTCAGGCCTAGCAGATGTCTTAACTTCCATCGTTGTTGCAGACCCAGTTACTTATGCTAATGCATCTTACCAATGGAGAGGGTTGGATCCGACATATCTCCATGGGATCGTTCGTGGATTCCTCAAAGCGGTAAAGACAAATCATTCCTTTCCATGGGAACCGGTTCTGTCCCTTTGCTCTTGGATCCTTGATCAACCGCCAATCATTCCAGGAAGGAATGTCGACCGCTGGGAAGCCGATCCAGATTGGAGTGGAACTCGCTGGTGGATTGTTGAGCTTCTGCGTGTGGGTTTTCAGCTAGAGGAATTTGGAATTCCCATTGAACATCGTGAGATGGTCTGGAGCCTCTTAGAAATCTTGACTATGGACCCGAATCCCGAAATGGATGACGAAGATTTTCAACACCCAAGTCATTCAATGCATCTTGCAATCAATTCCATTCGCGGTCGAGCTATCGAAGCTATTATCTTCTACCCTGGTTGGATAAAGATTCAAACTGGAGAAGCTGGTCCCGCACGGCTTCCACCTGAGGCGCGTGATGTGTTGGACAAACATTTGGATCCTACGATAGATCCCTCACTGGCGAGTCGCTCATTGTATGGTCGCTGGTTCCCGTGGTTCCTCGTATTTGATCGAGAGTGGGGAATGTCTGTTGTTTCTCGCATATTTCCCGACGATGATGAACCATACTGGCTTGCAGCATGGAATGGTTTCATTTGTTTCAATGAGGCGTACGATGTGGTATTCGAACCACTTCAACCCGTTTATGCGCAGGCTATCACTCAGCTTAGAAGGCCAACGGTGGAAGAAGACCAAACCCGATCCACACGTGATGAAAACTTAGCCAGTCATCTTATGACATTCTATTGGCGTGGACATTTTTCGCTCGAAGAAGAAACCGGGCTTCTCCGTCGTTTCTTTGCGGAGGCACCAGACAAGATACGAGCGGAGGCACATGCGTTTATTGGCCGGAGTTTGGCGAGTACGCCAGATTCAATCGAACCAATTGTTTTAGACCGGCTTCAAAGTTTATGGGAATGGCGATTTGAGCAGGCGAAGCTGGATTCGACAACCCACCAGGCAGAACTGCGAGCCTTCGGATGGGTATTTGTTGCAGGCAAATTCGAGGCAGGATGGCTAATCGAAAACCTTTTGGGTGTTTTACGTCTAACAAAAACTATCGATCCGGATTACCATGTCCTAGAACGTTTGTCCGATTATGCAGCCAATTTTCCGATTGAGGTTCTGGATTGTGTAAAAATCCTAATCGAGGGACAAACTTCCTCTATAGAACTATCATGTTGGGAGGACGAACTTCGAAGAATCTTTATTCATACAAGACAAAACCCAGCACTCCAAGTCAGAAAATTCTCAGATGAGGTGATTGAATATCTCGGAAGGCTTGGGTATCTCGGCTATAGGGACCTCCTTTCCAACGGGCCGGGATAGGGTTTGTAAAAGGGGTATAGGAAGGCATTCTCGCTCCTTTCGTGAAGTTGTAGAATTTCCTCCAAGTCTCGAATTGGGCTGAAACGTGACCTGAAAAATCAGGCTTATATTGGGTCGGCTCAGCAAGGATGTGTGTCACTTACCCGGCAGGAGCCTCTGTAGGGATCATAGCGATAGCCCCTGTTGTTGGAGCATGAGTCCTCGCTAGAACTACCTCCTGAGCCTTGGCAGGCGCCACCGCCGCCGCTCGATAGACCCCAATTGCGCAGCGCCTCGACCTCTAATTCATTGTATCGCTGAGCGAGACACTTGGAGCGTTCCTTCAAGCTCCGGAAGGTGATGTGCCTTGGATCGATGCACACGCCGAAAAACTTTTCCACTTCCCGATCGCTGTGATAGCCGGTACATTTCAAAGGCTTGCGAAGATAGATTGTAAACCACCGCTAGTATGATTTGTCCTGATCAGGGGTCCATTGATGGATACCAGACCAAGCGCTATCATCATCATAGCGTTTTTACCAATGAGTTTGAGGAAACCATGGCACAGATTCTAGTTCGGAAGCTTGACGAGAAAATCGTGGATCGACTCAAGAAACGTGCCCAGGAACATGGTCGTTCTCTTGAATCGGAGGTCAGAACGATTTTGGAAGAAGCCGTGCCCGACTATGATGGAACATGGAAGCGGATCGAACAGTTCCACAAGCGGTTAAGGAAGTCCGGCCGGAAATTCAGCGATAGTGCCGAGCTGCTCCGTGAGGATCGAGAGCGATGAAAGGCTAGGTGATTGATGCGAGTGTCGCCATCAAGTGATTTATTCCTGAAATTTATTCTGTTGGCGCGCCGCATTCAGACAAAAAAATATTATTATTCTCCCCCCTTCTCAACCCATATCCAATGATGAAATGTCGGTTTGCGCCGCAGCAAAACTAACGCCGGATCAATCGAATCCATCGCCACATATTCACCAGGCTGAAGAGTGAGGAGGCGACATAGGTGAGGGCGGCGGCGGTGAGGATCCGTTTGGCGCCATGTAAATCCGGAGGGGACAGGTAGCCGCCCTCTCTGAGGATCGGCAGGGCCCGACGGAAACTGGCATTCCATTCCACGGGTAAGGTGATGAGATGCACCATGGCAGACACACTCATGGTTCCGATCGCCACAACTAAGACGGCAAGACCCAGGGCAGGAATCCGGGTCACTCCAGCCAGGACAGGAATGCCCAGCATCAAGTACGATCCCGCCTTTTCGGCTTTCTGCGCAAATTTGACCAGGTGCGTTCGATCTTTCAAGAAGGTATAGCCCTCATGGTCTTGCAGAGCATGGCCGACTTCATGCGCTGCGATAACCGCTGCCGTGAGGGATCTGCCGTTGTAATGCTGCGGGTTGAGACCGACGACTTTGTTTTCGGGATTGTAATGGTCTCCCATTGGCGTGGGTTCCACGCGCACCTGTTGCAGGCCAAACCGATTGAGTAAATGACGCGCTAATTCCCCACCCGTTCCCCCAAGATCCTCCCGGTGTTGACGATATTGACGGAAAATCCACCACACCCACAGTTGGGGTCCCAACACGACAATCATGAGCAGGAGAAAAAGAAGCATCATGCGCATGGAATCACTCTATCTCCTCAGCCCACTCCTTACCAAGAACGGGATTGCTCCTTCTGTTGATTTCCTGATTACACCCAAAGATTTTTCGAAGAGATCTTTTTGCTTGGCCTGGCCCATCAAAAGACCGAACGCACGAGACCGCCTTCGGCCCGGATGCAAGACCCATTGATTACTGAGGCGCGGGCACTACAGACGAACGCCACGATCTCTCCGATTTCTTTTGGATCAATCAGCCGACCGATCAGGGAAGTCGGGCGTTTCTCTGACATACAACGGCGCTCGGCTTCCGCCGGCGAAAGATCAGGGAATAGGTTCCGGACAAACTTCTTAATGTTTTCCGTTCGGGTCGGTCCGGGGAGCACCGAATTGACCGTCACCTCCGTCCCTTTCGTGAGTTCGGCCAATGAACGTGCGATGCCTAACTGCATGGTTTTCGTTGCGCCGTAATGTGCCATTTCCGGATCCGGGTTGACGCCCGATTCGCTTGAGATGAAGACGACACGCCCGTGACCACGCTTAAGCATGCCACGAAGGTAATGGCGGGCGAGACGCACGCCGCTCATGACATTAATTTCGAACATTTTCTGCCACACCTCATCCGTTTCCTCGAAAAATCCGACAAATTCGTAGGTGCCGAGATTGTTGACCAGAATATCGACCTCGGGCACTTGGGAGATGGTGTGGTTGCACCCGGCGGCAGTTCCGTTGTCTGCCACAAGAGGAATTATCTCTGCATGGGGAAGATCGGCTCGGACCTCCGCCATCGCTTGTTCCACGCCGGCCTGTGTACGACCGTTCATCACAACGTTAGCGCCCTCGGCGGCAAGTGCGCGTGCAATTTCCAGCCCAATGCCTCCTGAGGACGCCGTCACCAAGGCCATTTTTCCATTCAGATTGAGATTCATGATGGCACTCCCTTCCCAGGACGGATGAGTGAAAAGCCCCGATCAGATCTTTACAGTTTTTTCTAAATTGCTCACGAAGAGCACGAGACGATAATCGGTGGCTCGCCGGGAGGCGGAGGCACAGCATAGGATTCCATACCGGGCCGGTCAGTAAACGGGTCACCAAGCAGATTTAATAATCGATCAACTTCGGAATAGTCCTTCTGCTGAACCGCTTGGACAATGGCCTGTTGCGCGAGATGATTCCGGAGAATGTACTTGGGATTCACTTGATCCATTCTGACTTGGCGCTCTTCATCATCGCTTTTTTCGGCCCGAAGCCGTTCCCGATACCGGGCGGTCCAATCGTCAAACGCTTCCCGATGAAGAAATTGGTCCCGTAATGCGTCCGGCGCAGACGCATTTTTCTGACGAACGGATCCCAATCCGCGGAACAAGTTGGTGTAATCCGCCCGGCTGGAGTCCATGAGGTTCAACAGATCTGTGACGAGTTTGTCGTCTCCCGCATGTGCTTCGACCAGCCCCAACTTGGCCCGCATCAATTCCGCATATTTCTCCAGCATGGCCTTTTCATACACATCCGGCGTGGCGTTGACATCCGCCTCACCC